>JAVJPD010000297.1:0-6139 GCA_040216475.1 Rhodospirillales bacterium | reverse complement strand
GCCTCGGCCGCCGTCGCCGCCATCGTCGCGGCGAACCAAGGCGGCTGAAGCGTTTCCTGCCGGTTTATTTCCTCACACGTCATGCCCCGGCGATAATCCGGGGCATCCAGGTTCTTTCGTTGTTTCTGGATTGCCCGGGCCTTGGGGGTAAAGCGGGTGCCCCCTTACCCCCCGGCCGGGCAATGACGTTCGTTTTTACGTTTAAGCCGGTTTCGACCAGAACCTGGCGTCGCCGTCCTCGGCGATCTGGTTGGGCAGATCCCGTTCCCAATCCAGATACGTGTTCATGGCGACCTTGTTGCCCTGATGGCGGTCGTGCGCCCAGAACAGATAATCGATGGCCTCGTTATCGGGCGGCGTATCCGGCGAGGACTCGGTCTCCTTGCCGGCGGCGATCCAGGCGTCGGTGCCGCCCGCCAGGACGGCAACCGCAACGCCGCTTTGCGATTGCAGATCGAAAGCCGCGAGCCTGGCCGCGAGGCCGTCTTTCGAGGTCACGACGATCTTTTTACACTTTTTTATGTCTTGTGGAAGCTTGGCAAGCGCGGCCTTCAGCGCGGGGCGGCAGCCCCAGACCGCGCTCGGAACGTGCGCTTTACGGAAATCCATACTGGGGCCGACGTCGAGCACCGCGACCTCGCCGCTGCGGCGCGCGGCCGCCACCTGATCCGGGGTCATCTCTTCGATATTTGCGCCGTCGAGGCCCAGCGCGCTCGGCGCCGGATAGCCCTTCTCCAATTCGGCGCCCTTGAGGCCGTCGATCAGCACGTAGACCTCGAACATATTCAACTGCACCAGCCAATGCGCCGTCATGGTGGCGCGCACGGACGTGTCGTCGATCAGGACGATGCGCCCCCGGAGCGTGCCGACCCATTGATCGGTGCCCTGCACGACCTGACCGCCCGGCGCCATGAACGAGCCCGAAAGATGCCCGGCGCGGTATTCGTCGGGCGCGCGCACGTCGAGCAGATACAGACTGCGCGTACCGCTCTCGCTTTTGAGCTTCGCGAGTTGGTCTTTGCCGATCGTCTCGATGCCGAAGCGCTCGCGCACGCGGGCGGCGCGATCCTGCGCGATCTTCAAGGCTTCATCGGAAATACCCGAGTACGTCCGGGTCTGGCCGGTCTCGGGTTCGAAGCCGGCGAGCCGCCAGCCCATGGTGCCGTTTTCGAACGCGACGACTCTATTCGGAATCCCTGCGTTGATCAGCGATTGCGCGCCGATGATCGAGCGGGTACGCCCGGCGCAGTTGACGACGACGAGGGTGTCCGGATCGGGCGCGAAATCGTGCACCCGGTAGGCCAGTTCCGCGCCGGGGCAATCGATGCCGCGCGGCAGGCAGACGCGGTTGAATTCGTCCATCGGGCGCGAGTCGAGCACGACGACGTTTTCGCCCTTGTCGAAGAGTTCCTTCAATTCCTCGGCCTTGATCGAGGGCGTATGATAGGCGTGCTCGACGTATTCGCCGAACGCCTTACACGGCACGTTGACGCCGGTGAACAGCGCGTAGCCGGCATCATTCCAGGCCTTCACGCCGCCGCCGAGGACGGAAACATCGCCGTAGCCCAATTCTTCCGCGCGGCGGGCCGCCTTCTCCGCGATGCCGTCGCCACGGCCGTCATCGTCGACCAGGACGAGACGCACCGAGCGGCGCGGCACCAGATTACCGATCATGATTTCAAACTTAGAGTACGGCGCGTTGACCGCGAACAGCATGTGGTTCTCGCCGTATTGACCGGCCTCGCGCACGTCGATCAGCGCGAGCTCGTCGCCGTCGTTGATCATCGCCTTCAAGGTTTTCGCATTGATGCTTCGAGTCATGGCCATCCTCTTTTTTCGTTCTTAAAGTGTGTTGTTTACGGACTGCAATATCGTCACGCCCCGGCAACGCCCGGGGCGTCCAGCATATTAAGAAAGACTGGATCGCCCGGGCCGAGCCGGGCGATGACGTCCATTATGGGTGATTCCAATCGAAGGAAACATGCGTCAGTAAATGCCGCGGTTGTCGGCCTCGACACACGCCAGTTCGGTCGCGTCGGCGACGACGTTGAGATCGAGCAGATCCGACGCCGACAGTTTCGCCAACCGCTCGGCGACGCCGAGAAATCGCTCGGCCTCGTCCGAGGTCGCGATATCTTCAGTCAACGTCTTGAATTTACGGACATAATCGGAACGCTTCATGGGGCGCGCGCCGCGCGGATGGGAATCCGCAACCGCCAGCTCGTCGACCATCTTCTCGCCGTTCTTGAAGGTGATTTCGATGCGGCTGCCCTGATCCTTCTCGAGCGCCGGCGGCTCGCGGTAACGCCGGTTCCACTCTTCGTCCTCGTGGGTCTTGGTCTTGCGCCACAAGGACAGCACCTCGGGCCGGGTGCGGGCTTCCATCAGATAGCTTTTCTCGTGATGCCAGGTGCCGTCGAAGAAGGCGACGGCGAACGCGTACATCGCGCAGTGATCCAATGTCTCGCGGGTCGTGTTGGGATCGTACTTCTGCGGATCGTTGGAGCCGCTGCCCATGACCAGATGCGTCGAGCGCTTGGAGAAGATATCGACGCTCTCGATATCCTCGGGGTTCTTGATCTTCTTGCGGAAGCGGAATGCAAGATCGATGATCGGCTGGCCGTGATAGCCGACCGAATACTCTTTCGGATACGTGTTGAGGATCGCGCCGCGCGGCTGGCCGGGATCGGGCAGGGTCACGGTGTAATGGCCGTCGGGGCCGTCGAGGAACATCGGGATGATGCCGAAGTCGCCCTCGTAGACCGGCGACGGACCTTTCTCGCCGCGCATGGCGCGGTCGACGGCGTCGATGCAGAGCTTGCCGACGTGGCCGGGCGCATACGCCTTCCAGCTCGACATCGTGCCCTTGCGGCCCTGGCGGGTGGTTTGCGTGACGTGCACCGCATGCTGCAGCGCCTGATAGAGAACGTCGGCGTCGAGCTTCAGCATCGCGCCGATGCCGGACGTGATCGCCGGGCCCAGATACGCGGTGTGATCGATGCCGTGGGTGTTCAACTCCATCGCCATGCACATGTCGCATTGGACCTGATAGGCGGTCGCAACGGCGCGGATCAAATCGGCGCCCGAGCGCCGCATCTGCTGGGCGACGGCGACGAGGGTCGCGATGTTGTCGCTGGGATGGCTCGATTCGGTCGCCATGAAGGCATCGTTGAAGTCGAGCTCGCGCACGGCGCACGAGTTCGCCCAGGCGCCCCATTCGCAGGCGACGAGCCGGTCGTTCGGCAGGCCGAACACGGTGGCGCCGCCGCGGCGCGGATGGGCGACCGCCTGCGCGCGCGCGTTCGCCACCGGCGGACGGTTGATCGCCGCCATGGCGACCGCATAACTGTCGATCACCCGGTTGACCGCCATGTCGTCGATCGCGGCGTCCTCGGGCCAGTCGGCGAGCGCCATCTCGGCCAGCTTCCAGGCCAGTTGATCTTCCTTCGGCGGCGTCTGGCCGGGCTTGCAGGCCCGAACGTCGAATGTCGGCATGGACTCGATCCTCCCTTTAATTCTTGTTTAGGGCGTCAAATTACCCCGCATACGCCTTCCAAAGAAAGTAGAAACCGGCGACGATCAGCAGCACCTCCATGGCGACGGTATGCACGCGCAAAGACGTGCGGTTCAGGACCCAGCGCGCGATCATGCTGGCGGGAAAGGCCGCGATCCCGGCCAGCGCGCCCGCCAGGACGTAGTTCAAATTCATCAGATCGTGAAACCCGAACATGACGACGCGGGTGACGTTGACCACGATGCCGATCATCGCGTCGATGGCGACGACGGCCTGGCCGAAGAACCCGGCGCCCATCAGCACCGGAATCAGGATCAGCCCGCCGCCGATGGCCGCGCCCGAATACACCCCGAACACGGCACCCGCGACGGCCAGGCCCTTAGGGCCGACCTCGATCTGGCGGCGGTGCATCAAACGCCGCCCCGGCACCGAGATGAACAGAACGCAGGCCAGGATCACGGCGATCATGCGCGCATCCAACTCGATGTAGATTTTCGCGCCGATGACGAGCGCCGGCACCATCGGGATCATCAGCGGCCAAATCTTCCGCCAGGCCAGCCAGCGGCGGTAGACGAACACCCGCGACGTATTCGAAAAAAGCGCGTACACGCTGATCACCGGAATCACCGCCTTGACGCCCACGATGGGCGCGAGGAACACGGTCAACAGCAGGCCGCCGCCGACCGCGCTCAGGCCGCTGAAGATCGAGCAGACGAACGACGCGGCGAAGATATACGCCAGAGTCAGCCAATTCAGGTCGGCAACCTGAAAGCCCTCGCCGCCGGCCATCCCCCGCGCTCCCGGCCCGCGGCCTAAAGGACCTTCTTCTCCATTTCGAGATAGCGGTCGAGATCGACGGCGTCGAAATACTCCTCGACGGTGCACATATCGCCGCGAATGCCGCGCGTCGTGCCTTCCTTCTTCAGATGACCGAGCGCGCGCATCGCCGCCCCCACCGAGATGTAGCGCAGCAGGCCGGGATGCGAGAGCACCTTGAAGCCCGATTGCTCGAGGAAATCGTTGTCGTTCTCCCACAACCGCTTGCCCTCGTCCATGTTGCCCTTGAGCGGGATCGGCAGCTTGGCGGCGGCCAATTGCTCGACCTCCTCACGCGTACCCTGGCAGGCGATGTCGATCATATCCGCGCCGGCTTCGTGCGCGATGCGCGCCCGGTTGATCGCCTCGCCGAGACCGTGATCGCGCGTGGCATCGGTGCGCGCGCAGATGACGAAATCCGGGTCCGTGCGCGCCATGCACGCGGCGCGCAGCTTGGAGGCGAATTCATCCGCGGACACGACCGGATGGGCGGCGTTGATCATGCCGCACTTCTTGTAGTCGATCTGATCCTCGATGATGACGCCGGCGACGCCGGCGCGCTCGAATTCCTTGACCGTGCGGATCACCTGCATGGCGTTGCCGTAGCCCGAATCCACGTCGACCAGAACGGGGATGCCGACGGCGGAGGCGATCCGGCCGCAGACGTTGATCATGTCGCTCAGATTGAGGAAACCCATGTCGGGCATGCCGAGATAGCTCGCCGCGACCGTGTTGCCGGAAACGCCGACGATTTGAAAACCCGCCCGCTCGACGAGGCGCGCCAGCAGCGCATCGTGCGCCGCCACGGCGAGGTTCAGGCCGGGGCCCTCGATGAGTTTACGCAGTTTGGTTGTCGCCTTCATGCCGGTATTTTTCCTTCCTCTCTGAGACGTTTATCGAGATGGCCCTGCGAGCCGCCCGCTTCGATGACTTCCAATAAGAAATCCGGCAACGGCTCGAACGTGGTCTTCTTGCCGCTGGTGAGATTCTCGAACGCGCCGGTCGCGATGTCGACCCGCACCCGATCGCCGTCCTCGACCATGTCGCGTATATTTTCGGTGTACGGAATGAACGGCACCCCCGCCGAAATCAGCAGGCGGAACGTCGAGCGCTGCATGCCCTCGGCCAGCACGGCGATGCCGAGGCCCTTCAGGCCGAGCGGCCCTTGGATGTGCGGGTTGCCGTGGGCGAAGCGCTTGCCGAACACGGCGATGTCGCCGGGCTTGCAATCTTTCGCAAATTCGGGCCGAACCAACGTCAGCACCAACGGCGCCAGAGTCTCGGGATTATACTCCAACAGTTGCGACATCACGTCCTTGTCCATCAGGCCGCCGTCGTTCGGCATGTTGTCGCCGAACTTCCAGCAGCGGCCCTCGAACACCCAACCATTACGTTTGGACTCGCTCATCGCTCTACTCCCGCACCGTAACCGTCGGCACGGCGATCG
Organism: Rhodospirillales bacterium; assembly: GCA_040216475.1. Taxonomy (GTDB): domain Bacteria; phylum Pseudomonadota; class Alphaproteobacteria; order Rhodospirillales; family CALINB01; genus CALINB01. The sequence goes on along the minus strand of JAVJPD010000297.1, from coordinate 362 downwards.
AGCCTGCCACCGCGCTCGCCGCCACGGTCGCCGCGTTGGCGAGATAAATCTCGGTATCGACCTTGCTGCCCATGCGGCCGGGCTCGTTGCGGGTCGAGGTCGAGATGCAGCGCTCGCCGTCCGCAATCGGCGCGACCGAGCCCGCGCACGCGCTGCAGCCCGGCGGCAGGATGGTGGCGCCGGCTTGGGCGAAGATTGCGACCAAGCCTTCCCGCGTGGCCTGCTCCAATACGCGTTGCGTGCTCGGCGCGATTAGGCAGCGCACCCCGGGCGCGACCCGGCGGCCCTCCAACTCGGCGGCGGCCTGGCGCAAATCCTGCAACGTGCCGCCCGCGCACGAGCCGACGAACGCCTGCTGCACC
>JAVJPD010000296.1:0-1830 GCA_040216475.1 Rhodospirillales bacterium | reverse complement strand
GCCAAACTAGCGGGCAAATCCTTGATTGAAAAGAGGAAATTCGTTCACAATAAATTCTCAACGGCACCGTTGACGGCGCCCCGGGCGGTTACTACCATAATTCCCCTGTGTGCCAGAATGGGCGCATGAGGGAAATAACCTGGGCCCTGTTCCCTCAGGGAAGGCGCATCAAGCGAGACGGTCGCACGGCGGAACAACCGCCGGAATCAAGGCCGGAATAAATTAAAGACCCGCCGGGCAGAGGAATGGAAGCCTCCCGGGCGGATGTGCAAAAGGAACCGGGGTCATCAGTGCTTGCGTGAGGTAGAAACTCATAGGCCTGAGGTTTTAGGAAGCAATGGTGTCGAACTTTCTGATGCTCTCCCTCGCCATTTTGGCGTTGGTGTCAGCGTTTTTGGTTGCGCGGGTCGCCGTCAACATGGGCAAGAAGTTAGGCGACATAAATGCGTTAGCGGGGAAAGATTCGGATACGGCCAAGGTTGCGAATCATAAGCGCAACAGCGGCGCCGCCCGGAATTTTACGCCGTCACAGTACTAGATCGGATCATGATTGATCGGAAGCGCTCCTTGGTTCCGATCAATCATGATCCGATCTACATCAATAACTTAGAGCCGATTCACATGGTTGTCGGACCGCTAGTTGCCAACCATCCAGGCTTCGCCGTAGCGGACTCCGGCTTCGCCAAGGCGAGTTGGCACGGGTCAAAATGTTGATTCCGACTAACCATGATCGGCTCTAAAACGTCATCTAAAATCGCCGCACGGAATCGTCGTTCATATCTTTGTTCGCGTGGGGGCTTTCATGCGGCCCCTCTTGTTCGTCCGCTTGTTCCGAAGGCGGCGGATCGTTTTTCTCGTCGTCGATGAGGATGCGCATGGCGGCGCCGTCGAGGTCGTCGAACTGTCCCGATTTCAGCGCCCATAAAAAGGCGCCGAGGCCGAGCAGCCCCAGCAGCAGGGCGGCGGGAATCAGATAGCCCAGGACCGACATCAGGAATCCTCGGCCGCCGTTTCGCGCCGCCTTGTGCCGAGCCGTAACCGCAAGGCGTTGGCGGTGACGGTTAGCGAGGACGCGGACATCGCGACCGCCGCAATCAACGGCGTGACGTAGCCCGCGATGGCAAGCGGGATCGCGACGGCGTTATAGAGCAGCGCCAGGACGAGATTTTGTTTGACCAAACGCTCGGTGCGCCGGGCGAGGCGAAGGGTTTCGGTAACCGGCGCGAGGGCCGCGCCTTGGAACACCACGTCGGCGGCGGTCTGGCTCACGTCGGCGGCACCGGCGGGGGACATCGAGGCGGTGCCGGCGGCGAGCGCGGGCGCGTCGTTCAAGCCGTCGCCGACCATCAACACGTTCCGTCCCGAAGCGGTCAGCGATTGCAGATGCGCGACCTTTTCCTGCGGCAGGCACGAGGCTTGCCACGAGGTGATGCCGGTTTCGGCGGCGGCGGCGGTCACGGGGCGGGGCCGGTCGCCGGACAGAAGCTCGACGGCGTAGCCGTCCGCGCGCAAGGCTTCGACGGTCGCGCGGGCATCCTGGCGTAATTTGTCGGCGAACACGAACCGGCAGAGCCGCCCGTTCCGGTTGAGCCAAAGCTCGGTGTCGGCCGCTTGATCGGTCGCATCGGCGCCGTTATCGGCATGGCACCAGCCGGCCTTGCCGAGTCGCACCGTCTCGTCCGCCACCGTTCCTTCGAGTCCGCAGCCGGGTATCTCGCGAACATTCTCGGTGATTGCGGCGGTCGCGATGTCCGCGTCCTCGCTAACCGTCACCGCCAACGCCTTGCGGTTACGGCTCGGCACAAGGCGGCGCGAAACGGCGGCCGAGGA
>JAVJPD010000295.1:0-8892 GCA_040216475.1 Rhodospirillales bacterium | reverse complement strand
GCATGACGACGCGCACGTTGTTCGCCACCGTCACGGTCGCGGAAATCAAGGTCGTGTCGTTCGTCCTCTGTTGTGTTCTGGCGGCTTTGATCGTTACCTTTATGAAAAAGAGCCGCATGGGCCAGGCGATCCGTGCCACTGCGCAGGATGCGCGCGCGGCCCGCATCATGGGCATCGATACGGAACGGGTCTACGCCTTTACCTACGCCCTGAATGCTGCGATCTGCGCCGCCGCCGGGGTATTGATCTCGATGATCTGGGTCATTCAGCCGTTCTACGGAATCACCCATTCGATCCGCTCGTTCGTGATCGTCACCGCGGCCGGGCTCGGCAATCTGCCCGGCGTGATCATGGCCGCCTTCGGCCTCGGCGTCGTCGAACAGTACGGCGGCTTCGTGCTCGGCGCCGAGTTACAACAGGTTTCCGTGGTCGGCCTGCTCTTGATTGTCCTCATCTGGCGGCAGATCAAGCTGGCTAAAGTCCGTCAGGTGGTTCAATGAGCACCGCACAGCAAGGCGTCGATAGTTTCGAGAAGAACAATCGCAAGCAACTGCCGTTCTATATCGGCCTGCTTGCGTTCGGCATTCTCGGGCCGCTGCTGTTTCCCAACTACACGCTGCAGATCGCCATCCTTTGGATCATGGTCCTGTTCGCCCAGACCTGGGACACCCTGGGCGGGCAGATGGGCTACAACTCGCTCGGCAATATCTTCTTCTTCGGCGCCGGCATGTACATCTCGGCGATCGTCCAGGTCGGCTTGGTCTATGACGTCGGCGTCTACACCTCGGCCTCCGGCGCGGGCAAGGCGTCCTTCACGCCCGATCAGTACTACATCGGCATCACGCTCGGCATTTTCGCCGCCGGTTTCGGAGCCGCGCTGCTGGCGCCGATATTGGGGCTCATCATGTTCGGTCTGCGCGCGGCCTATTTCGCCATCGGCACCCTGGGCATCGCGCTTGCTGCCGGTGAGATCATCGGCGCCTGGCAATGGGTCGGCGGCGGCAGCGGCATCGCCATGCCGGTTTATCCGGGCAGTGCCGACGGCCGCTCGGAATTCTTCTACTGGATCAGTTTCGCGGCCGCGGTCGCGACGTTCCTGGTTTTGCGCTGGCTCTATTCGACCCGCTTCGGCCTGGCCATCAATGCGATTCGCGACGATGAGGACAAGGCCGAGGCCACCGGTATCCGCACCATGCGCCACAAGATCATCGCCTGGACGGTGGCGGCGTTCTTCCTCGGCATCTCGGGCGCCATCTTCGGCAACATGACCGGCTTCATCGAACCCCTCGAGGTCGCGTTCCCGACCGTCACCTTCGGTATCTTCATGGTCGCGATGCCGCTTTTGGGCGGCAAGGGAACCCTGTGGGGGCCGGTGCTCGGCGCCATCGTGTTCCACGTCGTCAAGGAAGTGACCTGGACCTACCTGCTCGGCTGGCAATGGGTCGCTTTGGGGCTGATCATCATCATCACCGTGGTCTTTTTCCAACAGGGCATCATGGGCTGGATGAAGGAAAAATGGCCCGAGAAATTCGGCGTCGTGATCGGCCGCACCGCAACGGAAGCGCGCAAGGAGACATCGTGATGAATAATGCCATCATCGAGGTCTCGGGCGTGACCAAAACCTTCGGCGGCGTCGTTGCCAACAAGGAAATTTCGCTCACCGTGCCCGAGGGCACCATCACCGGCCTGATCGGCCCGAACGGCTCGGGCAAGACCACGCTGTTCAATTCGATCGTCGGCTATCATCCGATCGACGCGGGATCGATCAAGCTGCGCGGCCAGGAAATCTCCAAGCTGCGCGTTCAGCAGATCGCGCGGCGCGGCTTGGTGCGCACGTTTCAGCAGACCCGCATCTTTTCCAAGATGAACTGCGTCGACAACATGCTCATCTCGATCCCGCACCGCCGTTCGACCTGGAAGGACATGTTCACCCGCTACACGCCCGACATCACGGAAAAGGCCGAGGCGTTGCTCGAGTTCGTCGGGCTATATCAAAAACGCTATCTGATCGCGGGCGAGCTGTCGTTCGGCCAGCAACGGCTGCTCGAATTCGCGATGGCGCTGATGAACGAGCCCGACGTGCTGCTCATGGACGAGCCGACCGCCGGCATCAACCCGACCCTGATCAACGGTCTGATCGATCGGCTCAAGCGCGCCAACACCGACTTCGGGATCACGCTCTTCGTCATCGAGCACAACATGCGCGTGATCATGAACCTCGCGCAAAACATCTATTGCCTGGCGCACGGTGAATTGCTGGCCGAGGGCACGCCCGAGCGGATTCAGGGCGATCAGCGCGTCATCGACGCGTACCTGGGAGCACACTGATGGCTGATACATCACCCAACGGCGGACGCGCCGGCGGCTATCACCTGGGCGGCGTCGACACCGTCATCTCCGTGGAAGAAGTCGACCGCCAGGCGCGCCAGCTCGCCCAGGCCATTCCGCTCGAGCGAATCGCGGAATTGGCCAATAACGACCCGTTCGTGACCATCGAGGGTCTTAAGGCCGGCTACGGCAAGATGGAGATCCTGCACGACTTCAACCTGCAGGTCGCCAAGGGCCAGTCGCTCTGCCTGATCGGCCCGAACGGCGCGGGCAAGTCGACGATCCTGCATTCGATCTACGGTTTCACGAATATTTTCACCGGCACGATCTCGATGGCCTCGCCGTCGGGCAAACGCGATATCACCAAGCTCGGCGCCAACCAGAAACTCAAGGAAGCGGGTATCGCCTACATCCTGCATGACAAATCGATCTTCCCCAACATGACGGTCGAGGAAAACCTTTGGATGGGCGGCTTCCTGATGGACAATCAGGCAGCCGCGAAGGCGGCCGCCGAGAAGGTGTTCGCCAAGTACGACCGCCTGGCGGCGCGGCGCACCCATCAGGCCAAGGTGCTCTCGGGCGGCGAGCGGCGCCTGCTCGAGATTTCCCGCGCGCTGGTCATGGAGCCCGACGTGCTGCTGGTCGACGAGCCCTCGATCGGCTTGGAGCCGCGCTTCATCGATCAGGTGTTCGAGATTCTCGACGATTTGCAGAAGAACGAGGGCAAGACCATCATCATGGTCGAGCAGAATGCCAAGCGCGGCTTGGAGTTCGCCGATATCGGCTATGTTTTGGTTTCGGGCGAACTGGCGATGGCCGGCCCCGGTGCCGAGCTGCTCGAAAACCCCGATGTCGGCCGTCTGTTCCTCGGCGGTTGATTATTCACGATCCAACACGAACAAAACGATCGGCCCGATCGCGATCAGGACCGCGAGCGTGCCGAAGGCGCACAGCCACGCCGTCGCCGAGCCCGCGCCGCCGGCGATGTCGAGCACGGTGCCGAAGGCAAACGGCGTGAGAAAGGCCGCCGTGAAACCGAACAGCGCGTGCACGGCCATCGAGGTGCCCTCGCGGCCCGCTTCGGCGCGCGCCAGCAGCCCGGCGTTGAGGATGCCCGAATCGCCGCTCACGATCATGCCGTAGAAACACACCAGCGCGAACAAAACCCCGAACGCCGCGCCCGCTTGCGTCGCCGCGGCGATCGCGATTCCCGTCAGGGCCGAACCGATCATGAAGCCCGCGATCACGCGGCGCCGGTCGAACAAACGCGTCAGTTCGCTCGCCGCCAGGATCGCCGGCAGGCCCGCGAGCGTCATCACGGTCGCGATCGTGGTCGGCGCCCAACCGGCGGCAAATCCCGTGACACCCGGTTGTGCTTGCGCGAACACGAGCAGGGCGACGATCCACGCGCGTAACACCGCGGACTCGCCGTTGTGCACGGCGTACGCGATCGAGTACGCCAGCGCGCGGCGGTTCCTGAACGCCGGGCGGAATTCGAACAGGCGGCGCGGCGCGGCCGGGGGATGCGGCGGCTTCGGCGCGACCATAAACCAGGTGAGCGCAAATCCGGCGACCGGCCCCAACGCGATGAACGTGAACGCGCCGCGCCAGCCGTGGCTGTCCGCCAGCCAGCCGGTCAGCGTGAACGAAATGCCGACGCCGACGGTGAACGTCGCGGTGAAGATCGCCGTCGCCCGGTCGCGAGTCTCCAGCGGCACCCGCTCCGAGAGGGCCTTCAGCCCCGGGAGGTAAATGCCCGCGAAGCCGACGCCCTGCAGGCTCCACCACGCACTCGCGCTTACCACCCCCGAGGCCGTCAGGGCGAAGCCGAGCGGCGCGATCGCGTTGATCGCCATGCCGAACAGCACGATCCGGCGGGCGTCGATCCGGTCCGTCAGCGCGCTCAGGAACGGCACCGTCGCGACGTAGCCCGCGAAATAGACGCCGCCGATCCATCCGGCCGCCGTGTTGGACAGCGCCCATTCCTGTTGAAACGTCGGCAGCAGCGCAGGGTATGCGACGATCCCGGTCATGCCGAGCACCGTCGCGGCGAACATACCGGCGATCAGCCGGGCGGGGGAAACGGTTTTCCCGGACATCAAGCCATCCTCGGCAAAGTCTTGGTATTATTTCTTGATACGATTTTCCGGAATTGAACGGCGGCGTTTTAATTATTCGCAGGACAAGCCGAAGGCCGACAAACCTTCCTCGAGGAAATCGGGCAAGAGCGGCATGCCGAGCAGATAATCGGCTGTCGATTTGTTGTGGCGTTCGCGCGCCGCATCCAGCGCATCGCTCCATTCGTCACGGGTGAAGTCGCCGCGTCCGAGCCAAGCCAGGGCGACCAGCTCGCATTGCTGATCCTCGTTCAGGGAATCGACGAATGCGACGATCTCGGTATAAAGGGGATCGTCCCGGCGCGATGCGAGCAGGTCGTCGATATCCTGCTGCTTCGGCTCCTCGTCCTCCTCGCCGGCATCGGCGTAGATATCCTCGATGGCCTGTTCCGCCTCGAACTCGCGCGCGGCGCCGATGAGATAACAGACCTGATCCGTCGCCAAGGCTTCCATGATTTTCATCCCTTTATCCGTTGCCGGCGTCTTGCTCCCTTTAGGCATCGACGGTCCGCGCGCCCAATCCGCGCCCAATCCGCACCCAGCCCCGCCGTCGTTTCCCGCGCGCACGGCGGCGGGCTTCGATGGCCGCCGAATAAAAATGCCGGGAAACGGTTTCGGAAAAAAGACAAAAAAATGGAGCGGGCGATGAGATTCGAACTCACGACATCAACCTTGGCAAGGTTGCGCTCTACCCCTGAGCTACGCCCGCTCGGACCGCCTCGGCGGTGGGGCGCAGATGATACGCCAAGCCGCCAGGTTTTCAAGGCCCCAATACAACATCTTTTTTGTCCCCGTAAACCTTGTGAAAGGTCCGGCCCGGGCGGTACTTTCACGCCATGACGCGATCGCCCGCCACGCCCCCTCTTGCCCCTTCCGCGGCCACGCCCGAAAGTCTGTTCGCCCGCCTCGATGCCCTCGGCATCGCCGTAACGACCCATGCCCATGCGCCCGTGTTCACCGTCGAGGAGAACCGGGCCTTGCGCGGGGCGTTGCCCGGCGGGCACTGTAAATCGTTGTTTTTAAAGGATAAAAAATCAAACCTCTGGCTCGTCGTCGCCCTCGAGGATACCCGGATCGACCTCAAGGCCCTGGCCGGGACGCTGCGCGCCGGGCGGCTGTCGTTCGGCAGGCCTGAATTGATGGCCGAGATTCTGGGCGTCGAGCCGGGCGCCGTCACCCCGTTCGCCCTGATCAACGAGAGCGCCCGGCCGGTGCGGGTCGTGCTGGAAGCGGCGATGCTGGAGCACGATCCGCTGAACTACCACCCGCTCAAAAACGACCGCACCACGGCGATTTCGCCCCGGGGTCTGCGCCGATTCATCGAGGCCTGCGGCCACGAGCCTTTGATCGTGCCCCTGTAATCGTGCCGCCCGCGCCGTAAACCGATGACGGAAGTCTTGCGGAATCCTTGAAAAACAACCATTTATTGATCTTGCGCGCGCGGCGATTTGAGCCCATCCGGCCGACAGGCCACCACAGAAGACCACCACGAAGACCGGAGAGACCATGAGCCTGATACTCGATCCCAACCAAGCCACGACAGCACAACCGGCCGGCGCCGCCGTCGCCGATGTGATCAAGGATACGGATACCGCGAATTTCGTCGCCGACGTCATCGAGGTCTCAAAGCAGACGCCGGTCATCGTCGATTTTTGGGCGCCCTGGTGCGGTCCGTGCAAACAACTCGGGCCGCTGCTCGAAAAGCTGGTGCGCAATGCCGATGGCCTGGTCCGGCTGGTCAAGATCAATGTCGACGAGAACCAGGAACTGGCCGCGCAAATGCGCATTCAATCGATCCCCGCGGTGTACGCGTTCAAGGACGGCCGTCCGGTCGACGGCTTCATGGGCGCGGTGCCGGAAAGCCAGCTGCGCGCCTTCGTCGATAAATTGCTCGGCGATGCCAAACCGCCCCTCGAGGCTGCCGTCGAACAGGCCCGGACGTTGCTCGAAACCGGCCAGGCGGAACAGGCGGCCGAGCTGTTCGAACAGATTCTCGGTCACGATTCGCAAAACCCACAGGCCGTCGCCGGATTGATCCGGGCCAATCTTGCGCTCGGCAACCGTGGCCAAGCGGAGCTCCTCATCGGTGCGCTGACGGACGAACTGAAGCGCAATCCCGACATCGCCGCGGCGATGTCGGCGGTCGAACTGGCGGAACAATCGAGCGAGGCCGGCGACGTGCAGGAACTGCGCACCAAGCTCGCCGAGGACGAGAGCGATCACCAAACCCGTTTCGATCTCGCCGTCGCGCTGTATTCGAGCGGCGACAACAAATCCGCCATCGACGAACTTCTCGATCTGATCAAACGCGACCGGGCTTGGAACGACGAGGCGGCGCGCAAGCAGTTGATCAAGATCTTCGAGGCGATCGGCCCGACCGATCCCCTGACGGTCGAGGCCCGCCGACGGCTTTCTTCGTTGTTGTTTTCCTAGCCGCCGTTTTCATGAGCAGCGATCTCTCCCGGAACGAAACCGACGCCGAGACGCAAAACCTGCCGTCGACGCTGCCGATTTTTCCGTTGACCGGCGTTCTCCTGCTGCCGCGCGGCCAGCTGCCGCTCAACATTTTCGAGCCCCGCTATCTGGCCATGACCGAAGATGCCTTGGGCCGGGGCCGCTGCATCGGCATGGTGCAACCCAAGGAGGCGGGCAACGAGCGCAATCGCGAAAATCCGCCGGTCTACGAAACGGGCTGCGCCGGTCGGATCGTCTCGTTTTCGGAAACCGGCGACGGCCGCTATTTGATCACGCTTCTCGGTGTGACGCGGTTTCGGATTTCCGAGGAGCTGGGGCTGCGGCGCGGTTACCGCCGGGCCGTGCCGGATTACGCCCCCTACGCCGCCGACCGGACCGCGAGCCGCCGTCACCTGCCGGAGCGCGACGGCCGCCTCGACACGATCCGCTCTTATTTTTCGTTGCGCCGGATCGAGGCCGACTGGTCTTCGATCGAAGATGCGCCCGACGAAGCGCTGGTGAACTCGCTTGCCATGCTGTGCCCGTTCGAACCGAGCGAAAAGCAGGCCTTGCTCGAATGCGCGGGCCTGACCGAGCGAAACGACTTATTGATGTCGTTGATGAAGATGGCCGTTCACGGCGAGGGCGGCGGCGCCTCGCGGGCGCATTAGACCGGATCATGGCTGACCGGGATTCGCCCTGTGTTTCTTTTGGGCTTTATAAGGTGTAATGTCGTGCGCAAGCGGAGGATATTATGAGCGAACGCAAGGTCGATCCCAAGTTGCTGGAAATTCTTGTCTGTCCCGTTACCAAGGGGCCGCTTGAATACGACGAGAAAAATCAGGAGCTGCTCAGCCGCCAGGCCGGCTTGGCCTTCCCGATTCGCGACGGCATTCCGATCATGCTGGTCGACGAGGCGCGTTCCCTCGGCGATCAGCCGCAACAGGCCTGATTCGTTTCATCCGTTTACCCAAGGGAGTCGCCATGCCGGTTGTACCGCAAAAGCCGCGGCCGCTGGAAATTCGCTATAACAAAGACGAACGCGTTCTCGAAATCGATTTCGACGACGGCCAGCAGTTCGCGTACACGGTAGAGTTCTTGCGCGTCGAAAGCCCTTCGGCCGAAGTGCAGGGGCACTCGCCGAGCGACAAGAAAATCGTCGGCGGCAAACGCTTCGTCGGCATCAACGCCATCGAGCCGGTCGGGCATTACGCGATCCGCATCCGCTTCGACGACGGTCACGAAACCGGCATCTATTCCTGGGAAACGCTTTACGATTACGGCACGCGCCAGGGCGAAATCTGGGAACGGTATTTGCGGGCCGTCGCGGAAAAAGGCATCAGCCGCGATCTTTAAACCGGGCGCGCGCCGCGTTTAGCGTTTACGCCAGGGTTTCCCCGCGCATCAATTTAGGCACCTCGCCCGCCATGCCCATGGCGCTCGCCATGAAAACCTTCTTCAGCGGCTTGATCCGGTTCACTGCCGACAACCCCAGATCGCGCGCGATTTTGACCGGCGGGATATCGTTCGAAAACAGGCGGTTCAATCCGTCCGTCATCGCCAGCATCAGCGTGTTGTCGAAACGCCGCCAGCGTTCGTAGTTCTCGAGAACGGTCTCCGAGCCGTAATCGAGGCCGAGGCGGGTTGCGTCGTGGATGACCTCGGTCAGCGCCGCGACGTCGCGCCAACCCAAATTCAATCCCTGTCCGGCGATCGGGTGCATGCCGTGCGCGGCGTCGCCGATCAACGCCAAGCGGTTATCGATGTAGCGATGCGCGTGCTGCAACGACAGCGGATACGACCAGCGCGGGCCGACAAGACGTAGCGTGCCGAGAAAATCGCCGAAGCGCTTTTCCAACTCGTGCAGAAAATCCGGCTCGTCGAGCGCGACGATGGACGGCGCGACGTCGTCGGGTTCGACCCACACGATCGACGCACGGTTGTCGAGCAGCGGCAGGATTGCGAACGGCCCCGCCGGCAGAAAACGTTCGTG
>JAVJPD010000294.1:0-3559 GCA_040216475.1 Rhodospirillales bacterium | reverse complement strand
CGATCCGTTCGAAAGCGGCCTCGAAAATCTCAAGAAGGGCAGCGTCGTGACCTGCACCGTGACGGGCATTACCAACAACGGCATCGAAGTGAAGGTGGGCGAGGGAATCAACGGCTTCATCCGCCGTTCCGAACTGTCGCGCGACCGCAGCGAGCAGCGGCCCGATCGTTTCGCGCCCGACGAGAAAGTCGATGCCAAGATCACCCAAGTCGACGCGGCGAATCGAAAAGTTACCTTGTCGATCAAGCAACTCGAAGTCGAACAGGAGAAACAGGTTCTCTCCGAATACGGCTCTTCGAGCGCGGGTGCGCGTCTCGGCGATATTCTCGGCGCGGCGATCGAGGAGAAACGGGCCGCCGCCAACGGGGAAAACACCGGCGAGTCCGAAAAGTAACGGCGGGTATTCGGCGGTCTTTGAGAGGTACGTAAGCCATGTCGTTGGATACGGATCAGATCATCGACCGCCGCCGGCTCAAGCGCCGCTTGACGTTCTGGCGGATCGCCGCCGTGATCGCCGCCGTCGGCATTGCCGCCCTCGCCTTGGGCCGCGACGCGCAATTGGTCGGGCGCGACGTCGTCGCCCGGCTGGCCGTCGAAGGCCTGATTATCGACAACCCCGCCCGCCACGAACTGTTGCGCGACCTCTCGGTCGACGCCGGCGTCAAGGCGTTGATCGTTCATATCAACAGTCCCGGCGGCACGGTCGTCGGCGGCGAAGCGCTCTACGACAGCCTGCGGAAATTCGCCGAGAAAAAACCGGTCGTCGCCGTGATGGGCGAAACGGCGACGTCGGCGGCCTACATGGTGGCGCTGGGGGCCGACCGGATTTTCGCGCACGCGGGCTCCATCACCGGCTCGATCGGCGTTTTGATGCAAACCGCCGACGTGACGCGTCTGCTCGACAAGATCGGCATCAAGCCCGAAAGCATCAAAAGCGGTGCCCTCAAGGCCCAGCCCAATCCGATGGAGCCGTTCACGGAACAGGCCCGCGCGGCGATCCGCGAGGTGGTGCTCGATCTCTACGATATGTTCGTCGGGATGGTCGAAAACCGCCGCAACATGACGGCGGAACAGGCCCGCACCCTGGCCGACGGCCGGGTTTTCACCGGCCGCCAGGCCCGGAAAAACGGGCTTGTGGACGAACTCGGCGGCCAGGCGGCGGCGCGGAAATGGCTCGCAAAAGCGCGGAAAATCGACCCCCAGCTTCCGATTCGCGATGTCGGGCGGCGTCCATTGAGCGATTCCTGGCGCGACCTTTTCGGGGAAATTATTGGAAAAATCCTGTTTTCTGAAAGACTTAGACTTGACGGCCCGATCTCCGTTTGGCACCCTGAGTTGCCCTGAGGATCAAACGGCGCCGGTAAGCTGAGTGCCCCCGTATTCGATCCCGGGTACGAAAGACAAGTCGTTTCAGATCGTTAAAGAAGCTGTGCCGCTGCAATGCTACGGGCGCACTTGCCGCGGAGGGAAACGGGGACATGACGAAGTCTGAGTTGATCGCAAAGCTCGCCGAACAAAATCCCCATTTGTATCAGCGGGATGTCGAGCGGATCGTCAGCACCATTTTCGACGAGATCACGTCGGCGCTGGCGCGCGGCGACCGGGTCGAGTTGCGCGGCTTCGGCGCGTTTTCCGTCAAGGAACGGGGGTCCCGGGTCGGGCGCAATCCGCGTACCGGCGACGCGGTCCAGGTTAACTCCAAATACATCCCCTATTTCAAGACCGGCAAGCAGCTGCGCGATAAGCTGAACGGCTGATTTGGCTTGAATTCCGGGGTTTTCCGCCCATTTACGGGATATCGCCGCCGACGGCCCCGGCAAGACCCGGCAAGAAACGATAAAAGGTTTCTCCGACCATGCGCTGGCTTTCCTGGATCATCCTTCTCCCCCTCGCCGCCGCGGTCATCGTCTTTTCCGTCATCAACCGCGGCGTGACCAAGGTCGATTTTTGGCCGTTCGGCCTCACCGTCGAGTTGCCGGTGTTCGCGATCGTGTTGACGAGTTTGCTGCTCGGTTTCGTTCTGGGCGGAATCGTCGCCTGGATCACGGGCACGCCCCGGCGTCTTCGCGGCAAGGCCGCCGAACGCGAAGCCGCCGCGTTGAAACGCGAGCTGAACGAGGCGCGCCGCGAATCGGGGCGCGATCCGTCGGCGCGGCACGACCGCACCATGCTGCCGCCGGTGGGGTAAACGCCGGCGTCTCACTTCCGTTCCCATCTTTCCTGGCGCCGCTTCGAAGCGGGCGATATAACAACCGGCGACATAAAGACCGGCACGTAAAAGTACGGTAGGATCGTTTCCCCATGGCCGCCTTGAAACCGCACCAGCGCCTTTTGGTGGCGCTCGATACCGACGACGCGAAACGTGCGCGCCGTCTTGCGCGCACGCTCGCGGGGCATGTCGGCGGGGTCAAGCTCGGCAAGGAGTTCTTCACCGCCAACGGCCCGCAGGGCGTGAAAAAGATCGCCGCGCTCGGCATGCCGGTGTTCCTCGATCTCAAGTTTCACGATATTCCGAACACGGTGGCGCAGGCCATTCGCTCGGCGAGCGCGCTGGCGCCGTTCATGGTGAACGTGCATGCCGGCGGCGGTGAAGCGATGCTGCGCTCGGCGGCCAAGGCGGCGCGCGCGGCGGCGCGCTTTTTTAAGGTCAAGCGGCCCCTGGTGCTCGGCGTCACGGTTCTGACCTCGCTTTCGAAAGAAGATCTCGCCGCGACCGGCGTCAAGACCGACACGGTTCTCACCCAGGTGCTGCGCCTTGCCAAGCTGAGTAAGGACTGCGGCCTCGACGGCGTGGTGTGCTCGGCGCGCGAAGTCGCCGCGTTGCGCGAAGCTCTGGGGCCGGCGTTTAAACTCGTGGTGCCGGGCATCCGTCCGAGTTGGGCCTCGGCGGACGATCAGAAGCGCATCGTCACGCCCGCCGAGGCCGTTTCGCGCGGGGCCGATTATCTCGTCATCGGCCGGCCGATCACCGGCGCGGCGGACCCGCTCGCGGCGGCGAAGCGCATCGTCGCCGAGATCGAGGCGGGCTGAACCGATGCCCCTCGCCGTCAAGATTTGCGGGCTGCGGACGCTTGAGGCCGTCGAGGCCGCCGTCGCCGGTGGCGCCGGGTTCGTCGGTTTCGTGTTCTTCGAAAAATCGCCCCGCCATGTATCGCCGCCCGAGGTGAAGGCTTTGGCGTGCGCCGTGCCGCAAAACGTGATCAAGGTCGGCTTGATCGTGGACGCGTCCGACGCCGAAATCGAAAATACCCTGCGTGAAGCGCCGCTCGATATGCTGCAGCTTCACGGCACCGAGACCCCGGAACGGGTCGCCGAGATCAAGAAAAAGTTCAGCGTGCCGGTGATGAAGGCGGTCGCGGTTTCGACCGCGCACGATATCGCCGCCGCGCGGGCGTTCGAGGCCGTCGCCGACCGGCTGCTGTTCGACGCCAGGCCGCCCCGGGACGCTGATCGCCCCGGCGGGCATGGCCGGGCCTTCGATTGGGCGCTTCTGGCCGGGCAATCCTTTGCCGTTCCGTGGATGCTGGCGGGCGGGCTGACGCCGGAGAATGTGGCCGAG
>JAVJPD010000293.1:0-3714 GCA_040216475.1 Rhodospirillales bacterium | reverse complement strand
CACCCGGTTGCAGCTTTCGCAGAAGTTATGGCTGAGCGGCGTGATGAAGCCGATACGCTGGCCGGTTTCGTTGACCCTGACATACCGCGCCGGGCCGCCGGTGCGGTAATCGATATCTTCGAGTGTCCAGCTCCGTTCGATCATGTCTCGCACCACCGCCGAGGACAGATAATGATCGGTACGGTCGTCCTCGACCTCGCCCATCGGCATGGTTTCGATGAACGTCAGGTCGAAGCCCTGATCGCCGCACCACCAGACCAGTTTGTCGATCTCGTCATCGTTGATGCCTTTGAGCGCGACGGTGTTGATTTTGATCTTGAGCCCCGCGGTCTTGGCGGCGCCGATGCCTTCGAGTACCTGCGCGAGATTCCCGCGCCGGGTGACGCGCCGGAATTTTTCCGCATCCAGAGAATCGACGGAAACGTTGATGCGTTTCACGCCGTAGGAGACGAGCTCGCCGGCGTAGCGGGCGAGCTGGCTGCCGTTGGTGGTCAGGGTGAGTTCTTCGAGTGCGCCGCTTTCGAGGTGGCGGCTCAGGGACTTGAACAGCAGCATGATGTCGCGCCGCACCAGCGGCTCGCCGCCGGTGATCCGCAGCTTTTTGACGCCCTTGGTAATAAAGGCGCCGCAGAGCCGGTCCAATTCCTCGAGTGTGAGCACGTCGTTTTTGGGCAGAAATTCCATATCTTCCGCCATGCAATAGACGCAACGGAAGTCGCACCGGTCGGTTACCGATACGCGCAGATAGGAAACGTCGCGGCCGAACGGATCGATCATGAATAATGCTTCCTGACGGTTCCCCAGGGGGTCATAGGCCCAATATAATGTCTTTGTCCGAAAATCCAAATGGTCGGCCGAATAGCCGCAAAGACCGGCGGTAAACCGGCCCCGTTGGCGGTATGGCGGGCTGAAACGGAGGTTATCATGAAAACGGCGGATCGGATCGTTTTGTCGGCCCTGGCCATGGGATTGTGGGCCATCGCCGGGGTGTATGTCGCCGGGCCCGGCAGGGCGGACGCGCAGTTCACGCAAAGCTCGATTTGGCGGTTGATCGAAAACTGCCGGGTCGAGGGCCACGTGGCCGGTGCGATCAGCGGGCGGGCGGACGGTACGGTCGCCGGTGAGATTCAGGTTCAGCACGGCAGCTACGGCGTGCTTCAAAACGGCCGCATCGTTTATGCCGAGGTCAAGGGCGCGCTCGAAAACGGCCGTTTAATCGACGGCAAGATCGTGTGCCCGGGGAAATAAAAGACTATATAGATTCTATGCCATCCGTTCTCGCTTTGCAGCACGTCGCCTTCGAGGATTTAGGGTCGATCGAAACGGTCCTGAACGAGCGGGGCTGGCCGGTGCGTTACGCCGATGCGGCAACCGTCGATTTTGCCGCGCTCGATCCGTTGGCCGATACGCTGCTGGTCGTTCTCGGCGGGCCGGTCGGCGCGTACGACGAGCAGGATTATCCGTTTCTCAGGAAAGAGATCGATTTCGTGCGAAAGCGTCTCGACGCGGGTCTGCCGGTTTTGGGTATCTGTCTCGGCGCGCAGATCATGGCGCGGTGTCTCGGCGCGCGCGTCTATCCGGGGCCGGTAAAGGAAATCGGCTGGTTGCCGTTGATCCTGACCGACGCCGGAGAGAAATCCCCGCTTGCCCATCTCGCGCCGGAAAAGACGGCGATGCTGCATTGGCACGGCGATACCTTCGATCTGCCGGACGGCGCGGCGCTGTTGGCCTCGACCGAACGCATTGCGCACCAGGCGTTCTCCTGGGGCGAGGCGGCCTTGGCGTTGCAGTTTCACCCCGAGGTGACGGCGCGCGGGCTCGAGCGCTGGTTCGTCGGCCATACGGCCGAGATCGCGGCGACTCCCGGCGTTGACGTCGCCCGCTTGCGCGCCGATACCGGCCGCTATGCCAGGGCCCTCGAACGGCAGGGCAAGCTCTGGTTCGAGGCTTGGATCGAAAGCTGGGCGTAAACCATGACGAAAGCGAGCGGCGGACAGGCGAAACGAAAAGCGGCGGCCAAAAGGCCGGCCGGTGCCGCCGGGATTTCGGATGAGGCGGCGGCGCGCCTTCTCGATGCGGCGGTGCGGCTGGGTGAGAAAAACGGTTGGGATAACGTGCGCTTGAGCGCCGTTGCCGAGGAGGCGGGGATTTCCTTACCGGACCTACGGGCCCGCTACCGGGATTTGAACGCCGTTGCCGACGCCTTTTTCGAGCGCGCCCTGTACGCGATGCTCGCGGCGCGCCCGCGCGGTTTTGCCGTGATGACGCCGCGCGAGCGGATCGAAACGCTGTTGCTGGCATGGTTCGAAAGCCTGACGCCGCACCGGCGCCTCGCCGTGCAGATGCTGCAATCGAAACTGTGGCTCTTTCATCCCCATCATTGGGTGCCGATGGTGTTCGATCTGTCCCGGCTGATCCAATGGCTGCGCGATGCCGCCGGCCTTAGCGCGGCCGGACGCCGCCGGCAAATCGAGGAAATCGGATTGACGTCGTTGTTCCTGGCCGCGCTGGCCGTATGGTCGCGCGACGAGACGCCGGACATGGAGATCACCCGGCGCTTTCTTTCCCGGCGGCTCGTCGGCGCGGAGCGGATCGTGACGGGATTGTTTTCCCGGCCGTCATGACGCCGTGAAATAGGCGCTCGGGCTTTTGCCGAGGGTCCGCTTGAACATGCTCGTGAACGCGCTCGGGCTGTCGTAGCCCAAGTCCATTGCCACGATCGTGACCGATTGGCCGGTCGCCAAGCGCTCAAGCGCGGCGAGCAGGCGCATCTGCCGACGTCAGCGCCCGAACGTCATGCCGGTTTCCTTCAGGAACAGTCTTGCGAGGGTGCGGCTGCTGGCCCCCGCCCGTTCGCCCCAGTCTTCGAGCGTCGTGTTGTCGGCGGGCGCCTCGAGAATGGCCCGGGCGATTTTCGCAAGCCGGGGGTCGCTCGGCATCGGCAGGTGCAACGGCAGGGTCGGCAGTACGTTGATTTCATCGAGGAGCAATGCCACCAGCCGTCCGTCGGGGCCGGCGGGATCATATAAATGGGGGAGAGATGTCGCGCGCAGGATCAGTTCGCGCAGCAACGGCGAGACGCCGACCACAGCACAGCTTAGGGGCAGGCCCGGCACGGCCGCCGGGTCGATGTAAAGCGAACGCATGGCGATGGCGGTCTTTGCGTGAACCGCGTGCTCGGTTTGCGCCGGCACCCAGACGGCGCGCTCGGGGGGCACCACCCAGGAGCCGTGATCGGTCTTGACGGTCATGATGCCGCTTTCCGCGTAGACCAACCGGGCGCGGGGATGGCGGTGCGGCGGGATCGCCGTCAGGGCCGGGTAGTCGGAGGCCAGGGCGGCCACCGGGCGGGGGATGCCTTGCAGCGCTTGGGAAAGGTGCGGAAAGGAGTCCATGGCCGATTCCGGACATGTCCGTTTCTCGACAATTTATGTCATATTCGGGAAAGACGGACAAGGCGGGCGGTGCTACAAATTTGTCGTCGCGAAACCCCGGGAACCGGTGCCGCATGAAACAACGAACCGTCAGCGATCTGTTCATCAACGCCGCCCATACGATCGATCACTTGGTGATGCTGATCTATCCGGTGGTCGTGCTGGCGATGAGCAAGGAGATGGGCCTCTCCTTCGGCGAGGCGCTGTCGCTCTCGCTCGGTGGGTTCATCGCCTTCGGCGCGTTTTCGCTGCCCGCCGGCTGGCTCGGCGACCGCTGGAG
>JAVJPD010000292.1:0-7304 GCA_040216475.1 Rhodospirillales bacterium | reverse complement strand
ACCACCCTGCATCCCAATCTCGGCGTGGTCGAGGTCGATCATGAAACGTTCGTGATTGCCGACATTCCCGGACTGATCGAAGGGGCCAGCGAAGGCGCGGGGCTGGGTACGCGCTTTTTGGGACACATCGAACGCTGCCGGGCCTTGCTGCATCTGGTCGACGGAACGCTCGAGGACGTCGCGGCGTCTTACCGGACCATTCGGCATGAACTCGAAGCCTACGGTTCGGGGGTCGCCGCGAAACGGGAAGTCGTCGCCTTGAATAAATGCGATGCCTTGACGCCCGAGGAGATCGAGGAGAAACGGGCTCGACTCGCCGACGCGGCGGGACGGGAAGTCGCCGTGATTTCCGGCGTCGCGGGCACGGGGATCGAGGCGTTGACCTATGTCTTGCTCGGCATCGTTCGCGAAGGCCGGACCGCCGAGCGAGAAGAGGCATCCGAAGGGCGGGGCGGCAAACAAGCGTACGCGCCATGACCGAAAAAAAACGCCATTCGCTGAGTTCCGGACGCCGGATCGTCGTCAAAGTCGGATCGACTCTTCTGGTCGATCGCGAACGCGGCGTCGTGCATCGCCGCTGGCTCGAAACTCTGGCCGAGGATATCGCTCAACTGCGGAAACGCGGCCAGGACGTCTTGGTGGTTTCCTCGGGCGCCATCGCGCTCGGCCGGCGGTATTTGGGATACGCGCCCGGGTCGTTGAAGCTGGAGGAAAAGCAGGCGGCGGCGGCGGCCGGCATGATCCGCCTCGCGCATGCCTATCAGGAAACCTTGGCGCAGCACGACGTGACGACCGCGCAGGTGCTCCTGACGTTCGGCGATACGGAAAACCGGCGGCGTTATCTCAACGCCCGCAACACGATTGAACAATTGCTGCGGGCCGGCGCCGTGCCGGTGGTGAACGAAAACGATACCGTGGCGACCGATGAAATCCGATTCGGTGACAACGACCGCCTGGCCGCGCGCGTTGCGGCGATGATCAGCGCCGACGTCTTGGCGGTGTTGTCGGATATCGACGGGCTGTATACCGCCGATCCGCGCTTGCAAAGCGACGCGGCGCACATTCCCGAAGTCAAGGAGATCACGCCCGAGATCGCCGCCATGGCCGGCGGGGCCAAACCGCAGGACGGGCTCGGCGGCATGATTACGAAAGTCGAGGCGGCCAAGATTGCGATGGGCGCGGGTTGCCGCATGGTGATCTTCAACGGTCACGGCGAGCACCCCTTGCGCGCGCTCGAGGACGGCTTGGCCTGTACGTGGTTCTTGCCCTCGGCGACGCCGCGCACGGCCCGCAAGCAATGGATCGCCGGCGCCTTGAAGCCGGCCGGCCGTTTGATCGTGGACGACGGCGCCTTGAGGGCCTTGAAGCAAGGCAAGAGTCTGTTGCCGGCCGGGGTCGCGGACGTCTCCGGCACGTTCGATCGCGGCGACGCGGTTCGGGTCTGCGCCAAGGACGGCACCGAGGTCGCGCGCGGCTTGTGCGCCTATGCCGCGGCGGACGCGCGACGGATCATGGGCCACAAAAGCGGTGAAATAGAACGGCTTCTGGGGTACCGTGGCCGGGATGAAATGATTCACCGAGACGATTTAATTTTGAGCTGAAGGTTTGAACGATGTCGACGGCAACGGCTGCGGTGAACGAATCCGGCGTCAAGGGAGAGAACGTCAAGACGTTGATGCAACGTTTGGGCGAGAACGCCAAAACCGCCTCGCGCCAACTGGCGGTGGCTTCGGCGGACGCCAAGAACAAGGCGTTGCGTGAAGCCGCGGCCGGCCTGCGCGCGGGCAAAGGCAAGATCGCCGAAGAGAACGCGAAGGATATCGCCTGGGGCCGCGACAAGGGTTTGACCGACGCCATGCTGGATCGGCTCATGCTGAACGACGAGCGAATCGAAGCGATGGCTAAGGGCCTCGAGGATATCGCCGATTTGCCCGATCCGGTGGGCCGGATCATGGACGAATGGGAACGCCCGAACGGTCTGAAGATTTCCCGCGTGCGGGTGCCGCTCGGGGTGATCGGCGTTATC
Source organism: Rhodospirillales bacterium (assembly GCA_040216475.1). Lineage (GTDB taxonomy): Bacteria > Pseudomonadota > Alphaproteobacteria > Rhodospirillales > CALINB01 > CALINB01. The sequence goes on along the minus strand of JAVJPD010000292.1, from coordinate 5,278 downwards.
TATGAATCCCGGCCCAACGTAACGGCGGATGCCGGCGGGTTGTGCCTGAAATCCGGTAACGCGGTTATCTTGCGGGGCGGCTCGGAGAGCCTTCATTCCTCGCTCGCCATTACGGAATGCCTACACGCGGGTTTGCGTGCCGCCGGATTGCCGGAAACGTGCATTCAAATGGTGCCGACCCGGGACCGGGCCGCCGTCGGCGAGATGCTGACCATGACCGGCGTGATCGACGTCATCGTGCCGCGCGGCGGCAAGTCCCTGATCGAACGGGTCGACACCGAAAGCAAGATTCCCCTGTTCCGTCATCTCGAGGGGATCTGTCATACCTACGTGCACAAGGATGCCGATCTCGATCTGGCGCGCAAGATCGTGTTGAACGCGAAGATGCGTCGGCCCGGCATTTGCGGCGCCACCGAAACCCTATTGGTCGATCGCGCCGTCGCCGCCGATTTCCTGCCCGGCATGATCGACGATTTGGCGGCGGCCGGTTGCGAGGTTCGCGGCGACGAGGCCGCCCAAGCCATCGATTCGCGAATCAAACCGGCGAGTGAAGAAGATTGGCATACGGAATATCTCGATGCCGTTCTGGCCGTCCGGGTCATCGACGGCCTTGATGAAGCGGTCGGACATATCGCCCGGTACGGTTCCGAGCATACCGAGTCGATCCTGACCGAAAACGCCGATGCCGCCGAAGCGTTTCTGAACCGCGTCGGCAGCGCCATCGTCATGGTCAACGCCTCGACGCAATTCGCCGACGGCGGCGAATTCGGCATGGGGGCCGAGATCGGTATTTCGACCGGCAAAATGCATGCCCGCGGCCCCGTCGGGGTCGAGCAGCTGACCACGTTCAAGTACAAGGTGCGTGGCAGCGGACAGTGCCGCCCGTGATTGCCCGGCGTATCGGCCTGTTGGGCGGTTCTTTCAATCCCGCCCATGACGGTCATGTCCACATCAGCGAAATGGCCCTGAAGCGCCTGTGCCTGGATCAGGTGTGGTGGCTGGTCACGCCGCAAAATCCGTTGAAGCCGGTCGAAGGGATGGCACCTTTCGCGGAGCGGCTGAAGGCCGCCCGGGCCTTCGTGACCGACCCGCGAATCGTCGTCACCGATTACGAGGCCCGCGCCGGGACCCGCTATACCATCGATGCCCTCGAGCGGCTGGTAGGGGAGTACCGTCAAAAACGCTTCGTGTGGCTGATGGGGGCGGATAACCTGATGGAAGCCCACCGCTGGCGCCGCTGGACATCAATATTTCATACGGTTCCCATTGCGGTTTTCGCACGCCCCACTTATTCTTTACGGGCATTGTCTGCGAAGGCAGTGCGCCGTTTCGCGGGTGCTCGCGTGGCGGAAAGCCAGGCGAGCGCGTTGGCGGACATGAGCCCGCCGGCCTGGGTCTTTTTGAATATCCGGCTTCATGACGCTTCCGCGACACGGATTCGCGCTCGACGGGCTACCGAGTCCCCGGGGGACTCCGAGTCCCGGGAGCGATGAGCGAAGCTCAAGAAGCCTGATGGGCAAACGAAAGCGAAGTGGGCAAACAGCAGAAAGGAAGCGGGTCATAACCACGGAAAGAGCAAATCCACCAAGGGCGACGGCCCTGCTCCGAACGGTGGAATCCTCGTTGGACGACGATAAAGCTCAAGATATCGTTGTCATCGATTTATCCGGCAAAACCGATTTTGCCGATTATATGGTCGTCGCCAGCGGCACATCCCAGCGCCAAATTGGAACGATGGCCGAACATCTCCGGGACAAATTGAAGGCACGCGGACTCAAGGGAGTCACCATCGAGGGCGAACCCCAATGCGATTGGGTGCTTATCGACGCGGGTGACATTCTCGTGCATTTGTTCCGGCCGGATGTCCGGGAGTTTTACGGTTTGGAGAAACTGTGGAGCAATCCCGCGCAGGAGTTCGGCGTCTCGCAAGAGTTGACGGCTTAACGCAGGACGCCGGCGGTCGGACGGATCGGATATGCGTATTCTCGTGGCCGCGGTCGGCCGTTTTGGGACGGGCTCGGGCAAGGCCGGTGCCGAACGCGCCTTGTTCGATGAATATGTCCGGCGCATGACGACGCCGGTTTCACTCAAGGAAATCGAGGAAAAGCGCCCCCTGACACCGGAGGCGCTGATGAAAAGCGAGGCGGAAAAGCTGTCGGCGGCCATTCCGAAGGGCGCGGTGACCGTGGCTTTGGATGCCGGCGGTAAGCAACTCGGCAGCGAAGATCTGGCCCGGCAGTTTCAGCATTGGTTCAACCAGGGCGTCAAGGACGTCGCCTTCGTGATCGGCGGCGCCGAGGGGCTCGATCCGAGCGTGACGGCACAGGCTTCCTTGCGGCTGAGTTTGGGACCGATGATCTGGCCCCACATGCTGGTCCGGGTCATGCTGATGGAGCAAATCTACCGGGCCCAGTGTATACTGAGCGGGCATCCCTACCACCGGGCTTGAAGTCCGGCCCGGAACGCGTAAAAACGTGGCAATCGGCTTAACCCTTATTAAATAAGCGAAAGCATGTCAGACCGGAAACCCACCCGAAAACGGCCCAAGCCCGTGGTTCTTTGCATCCTGGACGGTTGGGGGGACCGGCCCGAATCCGACGATAACGCCATCGCCTTGGCCGATACGCCCAATTGGGACCGCTATATCGCCGAGGCGCCGCATGCGCAATTGCAGGCATCGGCCCTGGACGTCGGGCTGCCGGCGGGTCAGATGGGCAACTCGGAAGTCGGTCACATGACGCTCGGCGCGGGGCGGGTCGTGATGCAGGATCTGCCCAGAATCGATGCCGCCGTGAAGGATGGTTCGCTGGCCGAGAATCCGGTCCTGGTCGAGTTCATCGAAACCCTGCGTCGGACCGGCGGCGCCTGTCACTTGATGGGTCTGGTTTCACCGGGCGGCGTGCATTCCCATCAGGACCACATCGTGGCCGCGGCGAAGGCCGTGGGGGCGGCGGGCGTGCCGGTCGCGGTGCACGCGTTTCTCGACGGCCGGGACACGCCGCCGAAGAGCGCCATTGCATATATGAGCCGCTTTATGGACGATCTCTGCGATGCCCAAGGAGTCACGTACGGCGTCGTCAGCGGACGGTATTACGCCATGGACCGCGACAAGCGCTGGGACCGAACCGAGAAAGCCTATAACGCGTTGGTCGAGGCCGAAGGCGAACGCGCGCCCGATCCGCGTGCGTGCATCGAGGACAGTTACGCGAAAGACGTGACGGACGAATTCGTCCTGCCGACGATTATCGGCGATTACCGGGGCATGAAGGACGGCGACGGCATTCTGATGGCCAATTTCCGGGCCGACCGGGCGCGGCAAATCCATTCGGCCTTGGCGGACCCCGCGTTCGACGGTTTCGAAAGAAAGCGGATCGTGGATTTCGCCGCCCGCGTCGGCATGGTGGAGTATTCCGAAACGCACAGCCGGTTTTTCAAAACGATGTATCCGCCCGAGGCACTGGAAAACATTCTCGGGCAGATCGTATCCGAATCGGGCATGACGCAGTTGCGCATCTCCGAAACCGAGAAGTATGCCCATGTTACCTTTTTCCTTAACGGTGGCCGCGAAGATGTCTTTCCGGGCGAGGAACGAATTCTCGTGCCGTCTCCCAAGGTCGCGACATACGACCTGCAGCCCGAGATGTCGGCGGGAGAGGTCACCGACAGGCTCGTCGAGGCGATCGAGTCGGGGCGGTTCGATCTGATCGTCGTAAATTACGCCAACGGCGACATGGTCGGTCATACGGGTATTCTGTCGGCGGCGATCGAGGCGGCAAAAACCGTCGATGTCTGTTTGGGGCGCCTGGAGGCTGCCGTGCGCAAGGCCGGCGGTACCATGCTCATCACCGCCGATCACGGCAACTGCGAGTCCATGATGGATCACGAGAACGATCAGCCCCACACCGCGCACACCATGAACGCCGTTCCGTTCGTCGTGCTGAACGGCCCTGCCGATGTCGGTCGTGTCGCCGACGGCGGACTGGCGGACGTTGCGCCGACGGTGCTCGACTTATTGGGGATCGCACAACCCTCTGACATGACCGGGCATTCGCTGCTCGTCGGCCGGAAGACCGAGGCCGTTGCGGCACAGTAAAGCTCACGGATTGGCCGGTTGGTTTCCCGTACTGGGTTTGTATCTTCGCGTTTCATTTTATGTTTCGGCGCTGATTTTTTTGCCGGCCGCATCGCTTCAGGCCGAACAGGGCGGTAAGAAACCTCCCCATAAGCTCGAAGACGTCGAAAAGGCCCTGGAAGCGGGGCGCGAACAAAAAAGCAAACTCGACCGCGAAGCCGCGGCGCTCGGAAACGAACTGGACCGTTTACATGCGGAAATCGTGAGCGCGGCGCAAAAGGCTCAGGCCTATGAAGAAGAAGCGACTCGCCTGGAAGGCCGGCTACGCGAATTGCGCGCGGGCGAGGCCGCGAGTCTCGTCGAGCTTAAAAAGAGCCGTCGGCAAACGGCACAAGTGCTGTTGGCGTTGACGCGCATGGCACGAAACCCGCCGGAAGCGTTGTTCGTGCAACCTTATTCTCCGTCGCAGGCCGTGCGAAGCGCGATTTTATTGCGTGCGGCCGTGCCCGAAATCGAGCAACGGGCCGTGCATGTACGCGATCGCCTGACCGAGGTCCGGGCCGCACAAGAAGCCGTTGACGCGCGCCGGCGGCGATTGAAGGACGTCACGGCGTCGTTGCATCACCAGCAGAAACGCATCGGCGACCTGGTCGAGCAAAAGGCCAAGCTCAAGACTGAGGCGGAAGCGGAGCGCGAACGGGTCGCCGGGCGGGTTGCTGCGCTGGCCCGGGAGGCGAAGACGCTCAGGGAATTGATGGCGACGTTGCAGCGCGAGGAACGCAAGGAGGCACAACGCCGCCGCGATGAGCGCAAGAAACAATCGGCCGCCGTTTCCGTGCCGCGGCACCTCGATCCCGGGCTGCCGATCACGAAAGCGCGGGGACGGCTGATCCGGCCGGCGGCCGGTCCGCTCGTCGGTCAGTACGGCCGGGCGATCGGCGGGGGCCTCAAACGCAAGGGTATTTCCATCGAAACCCGCCAAGGCGCTCAAATCGTTGCGCCTTTTCAGGGGAAGGCCGTTTTTGCCGACAAATTTCGCGGCTATGGGCGACTCTTGATCATCGATCACGGCGAAGGATATCATTGCCTTCTTGCCGGCTTGGCCCGCATTACCGTGCAGGTCGGGCAAGTCGTTGTCGCCGGCGAACCGGTTGGCGTCATGGCGCCATCGCAAGATAAAAATCCGGTGCTATATGTAGAACTTCG
>JAVJPD010000291.1:0-5243 GCA_040216475.1 Rhodospirillales bacterium | reverse complement strand
AGCACGGCGACGCCGCGCGGCACGTCGAGTTCGAGCAATTGCTTCAACACTTCCTCGATGGTGACATCGGGCTCGCTGCGAAACTGCGGAATGCGCACGATCAACAGGAAGATTTCGTTGATCAGGGCGATACGCACCGTGTGCAAAAGGGCCATGTCGGTGCGGCCTTCGTCGTTGGTCACGAGCGGCAGGCTCTTGTCCCCCAGCGCGGCGACGCCCTCGTCGAAGGCAATGGCGTCGCGCAGATAGATATGAAACATCCGGTTGAGCTTCTCGTAGGTGTCGTCCTGCGCCAGCAGGGCCGCCAGGCGCTGCATATGCTCGGCGCGGGTTTTGTTCCGGCGCTTCGAGGCCCGCAGCAGCCATGCCACCGGATCGAACAGACGGCCGTAAGCCCCCAAGGCGGACAGGCTGCTGCGATAGCGCGCATGGGCCGCCAGGGCGATGAACCGGCGGCAACGGTCGGAACGGTTATAGACGTCGATGAAATGCTCCTGGTTGCGCATGATCGCGCGGCCCAGGCCGCCGCAACTGTTTGCCAGGAATCCCATCTGCTGCAGGATCGCGTTGTTCGGGATAGCCCGGATATGCGACGGGTGCGCGTAATCGGGTTTGTCGCGGCTGCTGCCTTCGCGTTTCACCATACGCGAGCCGGTCGGATACAAAAGGTTCGGCCCGAACACATGCAGGAGCGCGTTATAATCGGGGTTCTCGACCATCCGTTCGTGAAACGTCTTCAAGGTCATGAAGAACTCGAGGGAATAGTCGGTATCCTCGTAAAACGCGTCTTCTTCCGGCGCTTTCGGCTCGCTGAGCGCGTATTCGAGAATCCGGGTCATGGTCGCGAACGCGATATCCGGATTAGCGAAAAAAGCGAAGCCGTCGCCGCCCTGGAAACTGGTTTCACGGATCAGGCCGACGCCCGAATTCTTGAACAGCGCCCGGCTCGCTGGGGTAACGACATAATCGAGGCGGTCGGCAAAACCGACCGGATGGGCACCGCGGCCGATGGATTCGCCGTGGGTGTCGAACATCACCACGTCGACGCCGTCCAATCCGGCTTCGGCCATGGAACGGCAAATCTTCATGTGCAGGCGTTCGATGGCAAGCGAGGCCGTTACCTGACCGATATAGCGGCCCGAGTCCGAATAGCCGGTTTCGATGCACAAGCGGCCCCGCTTACGGAGATAATCGCGGAAGTGCCCGTTCTTCAGCAACTCGGCAACGATCTCGTTGCCGTGCTCCAAGGCATCCGCCGTCTCGAACAGGGGCGAGATATCGACGCGGTCCTCCACGCCGAATAGGCGTGCAAAATAGAGCGCCGTCAACACGATGAAGATGGAATCGCATTCGGCGATGAGAAAGCGGATCGGCGCGCCGGAATCGATATACTTCGTCATCTGAGTAACCAGCATGAACATGCGCTTCGCCGTCATCCGTTCTTCGAGCACCGAGCCGAAGTTGATCGTGACCGGCTCGACCGTATCGAGCAGCTCGTTGAGCTTGCGCAGGTAAGTGCGCCGGTAACGCGAGTCGTCGGGATCGGCCTCGAGGCCGACGTCGTGGCGGATCGCGTTGATCAGCTGAATGGCGTTGATGCGCACGTGCACGTGCGCCACGCCGAGGCCCAGATTGGCGAGACGCGCGCGCAGGATCACGAGCTTGTGCGCGGCGTTGCCCGAAACGCCGGCCTCGATGACCGCGTTGATCTTTTCGATCAATTCACCCGGATCGATCAGGCGCGTGTCTCGGCGTTCGGCCAACCGCTGGCTGAACCGGCTGACTTTTCCGGTATCGGCGCCGCCGTGGGGCAGCAGTTCGATCTCTTCCAAGGCTTCGGCGTGCGCTTCCTCCACGCGCGCGATCAGCGGCGCGATCGCCTCCGTTCTCTTCCAGCCTTCCTTGGCCAGCAGCGCCTGGATATCCTTCAAATCGGATGCATAGCGTTTTAATTGCTGGGCTTGCGAGCGCAGGCGGACGCGCAGGCTCTCGGTCCAGTCGATGTCGGTACGGCCGTCGATATCGAAGCCGACCCAGCTTGCGAGCGTCAGCAGCCGCGGCGTCAGTTCGGTCCAGCGGTCGGGATACGCCGCGGCGGCGACGTCGAGCGCGATCTCGTAAACCCGGTTCAAGGCGTTCTGGGCATGCGCCGCCACCTGACGACCGAACTCCAATTCCTCGGACAGGTTCAGGCGTTCGTGGGTTCCGTGCTGCTCGTCCGCGATCTCGCCCGCGACCTTGCGGACGAAATCGTCATAACCCGCAACGTCCTTGAGATCGTCGCGCACGGCCAAATCGGCCAGGGTATGGGTCAGCGGACGCGAAATGCCGAAGGTCGGATGGCCGGTGAAGACGATGCCGTAAATTTCCCGTTCGAGAGTCGCGGCAAAATCCTCGAACGGCAACGGCGCACCGTCCGCCCTCACCGTCAGGGCCACCAGGCGCTCACGCAGCCGGCGTTCGTTTTCCTTGCGGTTGCACGGACCGACATAATCCTGCAAACGCTGCGCCCGGAACAGAAACCCGTTCGCCGTCAGCAAGCGGATCAGATCGTCGAGATCGGCGACGGCAAGCTCCTTGCTTTCGATGCGGTCAAACAGATCGAGCGCCAGTCGTTGTACCGGATTTTGAATGGGGTATTGCTCGGTGCCTTGGCGGTATTCCCGCATCTTTTCGATCAAAACGGATCGAAGATTGCCCGCCTTTTCGTAGGCGTCCTTGTTCCAGGGTAACGGCGCCGCGTTGTTTTGTTTTTGTGACGCCATCGCTATTCCCCTTTTCCTAGCCCGCCGAGGCTCCGGCGCGGGCGGTGAGTTCCTTGAACAGCGGATCGGGGATGGAAACCCCGTCGCGTTGCGCCTTCTCGCGCAAGGCCCAGCGACGGCTGCCCGGCAAGCGAACGCCGGGCTGCTCGACGATGGCCCGCACCATTACCTCCAGACGATCGAGGTAATCGGGCGAAAACAGATCCGGTTTCAGCACCAGGAAGAACTGGCCGACCCGGGGCGGCACTCCCTTGGCGTCGAAGAACGAACTGGCCTCGAAGCCGAAATGCGATCCGCTCAGGGCGGCGCACAGGATTTCGACCGCCATCACCAGGGCCGCGCCCTTGGCGTCGCCCATCGGCAGCAACGTGCCTTTCAATGCTTCCTCGGCATCGGTGATCGAATTGCCCTCGGCGTCGAGCGCCCAACCGGGCTCGATGGGCTTGCCTTCCTTCGCCGCCAGCATGATCTTGCCGCGCGCGACCTTGCTCATGGCGAAATCGACCACCAGGGGCGCATCGTTCTTGCGCGGCGAGGCGAACGCGATCGGATTGGTGCCGAACAGCGCGCGCGAGCCGCCCCACGGCGCAATTGCCGCCGGGGTGTTGGCGAAGGCCAAACCGATCAGGCCCTGCTCGGCGAGATGTTCGACGTGATGGCCGACGACGCCGCAATGATGGGAATTGGCGACGCTCATCGCGACCACGCCGGTTTGCGCGGCCAGTTCGGCGGCGCGCGCCAAACCGGCCTTGATCGCGGGATAGGCGAAGCCGTCCTTGGCGTCGACCCGCACCACCGCGCCGGCGGGCTGCGATACGCCGGGCACCGCCAAGCCGTCGACCGTCTTGGTTTTCGCTTGATCGGCGTAATAGGTCACACGTTGCAGGCCATGCGAGGCCAAACCGTCGGCCTCGGCGGCCACCAGGGCGTCGGCGACAATGGCGGCATTCTCCGGCGAGGTCTCCGAGGCGATGAAAACCTCGGTGGCTAACTCGCGTAGCTCGTCCAGCTTGCAGATCGGCACGCTCCCCCCTTAACCGATATGGATTAAAGTTACTCGGCCGCCGTTTCAGCTAACAGCGTTTGGCCGGGCTTGACCCGTGTAAATTGCACAGGGTTGGTATCCACCTCGAGCGCCCCTTCGACCATGCGCACGCGGGTGTAATAAGACGTCTCGAGATCGCCCGCCTCCGGATAATCGGCGTGATAGTGCGCGCCGCGCGAGTTCTTCCGGGCCTCGGCGGTCACGGCGATCGATTTGCTGACCAGGATCAGGTTCTTGAGGTTCATCCAATCGTGCCAGGTGAGATTGTAGGCGAGATTGTCCTCGGCAACGCCGATACCGTCCAATTCCGCGTCCAGCGCGTCCAGGTTCTCCAAGGCCCGCTTCAGGCTTTCGGCCGAGCGGATGATGCCGGCGTCCTCCCACATCGCGTCGTAGAGTTTTTCGCGGATGCCTTCGAGGTTGCCCGGCGGCTTCGACAGCGGATGGCGGCAGGCGGCGATGCTTTCCTCGATGGCCGCCTCGTCGGGCTCGCGGAGCACGCCGTGATTCTGCACCCAAAGGGCGATCGAATCTCCGGCAACGCCGCCGAACACGGTCGAATTGGCGACGCCGTTACCCCCCAAACGGTTGGCGCCGTGCACGCCGCCCGAGTCCTCGCCGGCGACGAACATGCCGTTCAAAACGGTTTCGCACTGCTCTCCCATCTCGACGCCGCCCATCATGTAATGGGCCGTCGGCACCACCTCGACGATTCCGGCCGCAAGATCGAAGCCGTAATCGGCGCAGCGCTCGACCATGCCCTTGAAGTTCTTGCGCACCGCCGCTTCGTCCAGGTGGCGCATGGTAATGTATAGACCGCCGTTGGGGCCGGTCTTGCCCTCGCGCATTTCGGTGAACATGGCGCGGCTGACGATATCGCGGGTCGCGCGTTCCTCGCGCTCGTCGTACTTGTGCATGAAGCGCTGCTCGGCGCCGTCGAGCAAGTACCCGCCGAAGCCGCGCAAGCCTTCCTCGATGATGGTGCCGGTGATGCGGGTGTCGGGCCCGGCGATCAGCCCCGTGGGATGGAACTGCACCATTTCCATGTCGCGGAGCGGCAAGCCGGCCCGCAACGCCATCGCCATGCCGTCGCAGGTCTTGTCGCCCGACGGCGTATGATACTTGTACATGGTCGGGCCGCCGCCGGTCGCCAGCAACACCGCCTTGGCCTGCACGAAGGTGAATTCGCCGGTGCGGATGTCGATCATCAGAACGCCCGCGATATCCTTGCCCGACGCCGTCTTGATCAGCGACACGGCGCGATGATCCTCGAGCCGGTTGATTCGGCGCGCCCATACCTGCTCGGCGAGACGGTTGATGATCTCGATACCGGTCAGATCGCCTTTGTGGACCGTGCGGTCGAAGGTCTGCCCGGCAAAGGCCTTCTGGTGCACGCGGCCGTCCTCGGCGCGGTCGAAAAAACAGCCGAGCTC
>JAVJPD010000290.1:0-2663 GCA_040216475.1 Rhodospirillales bacterium | reverse complement strand
CACAGGATGCCGGCGGCGATCAAATCGATCGACGGCGGCAGGAGGCCCGCGAAAAAGGGCCCGCGAAACGGCATGGCCCAAAGCGCGCCGATTACGGCCAGGGTTTGCGCCGCCAGGCGAACGATGATGCCGAGGCTTTTGAGATCGTCCCACAGCGAGACGAGGCTCAGAAAAATCGCCGCGATGACGACGATCTCGATTTGAAACGGCAGATCGGCCTTGATAAAACCGATGCCGATCCAGCTCGCGGCCAAAACCGGAATCAACGCCAAGCCGGCGCCGTGCGGTGTCGGCACCGTGTGGCTCGAGCGTTCGTTGGGTTGCGCGAGCATGGCGCGGCGTTTGGCGATCCGCAGGACCGCGCCGGTTGCGAGCCACGTCAGGATAAAGACGATCAGGGCGAGAAGTGCCGGTGTGAGCCAAGCCATAGCCGGTTTTTATAGCGAACCCAGCGGGTCACGGCAAAACGTCTTACGCGCCGGCACGTTGCCGCCAGGCATCGAGCACCAAAAGCGCCCAAATCTTGAGCGAATGATCGCGCCGGCCCCGGCGGAATTCGTCGAGAAGATCGCGGATCGGCGCGGGATCGAGCCCGATCGCGCCGAGATTCGCCGGCGTCAGGCGCTCGGCGACGAGATTCTGCAGGTCGGTCTTGAGCCACACCCCCATGGGCGGGTTGAACCCCTGTTTCGGCGCCTCGGCGATGCTTTGCGGCAGCAGGCGCTTGGCCGCTTCCTTGAGCAGGGTTTTGAGGCCGCCTTGAAAACGCGTGTCCGGCGAGAATGTGCCGACCGCCTCGATCAGGCGGTGATCGATCAAGGGCAGGCGCAGCTCGAGCGCATGATGCATGCTCATGGCATCCCCGTAGGCGAGCAGATTGCCGGGCAGGAACGACAGCAGATCCGTTTGCTGCATGGCGTCGAGGGGATGGCGCGACGGTGATTCGCGATAAAGCCGGGCGATCGGGCGATCGGGCGCGTGATCGAGGCCGAGCAAGCGTCGCCTGTCCTCGGCGTCGAAATATTCGACCCAGGCGGCGTACATCAGATCGTCGCTTTGATTCGCCGCGGTGAGAAATTCCCGGGCCCGGCGCAGCCCGTGATGCCCGCGCGTGCTCTCGGGAATGAGGCCGGCGGCCGGCGCCATGACATGTTCGCGCAGCCATTTCGGCAGGCAGCGATAGTTTTGCGCCCAAAGCCCGCCCTGGTAGCGCGGATAGCCGGCGAATACTTCGTCGCCGCCGTCGCCGACCAGAGCGACCGTGACGTGTTCGCGGGCCTTGCGCGACAGATCGTTGATCAAGAGCGCGGTCGGGTTGCCGAAGGGTTCGCCGAACGCGTCGACGTAATCGTCGAGCAGGCCGGTCAGCGACGGTGTCGCCGGCAACTCGGTGTGTTCGCTGCCGATATGACGGGCGACACGCCTCGCCTTGTCGCGTTCGTCATAGGCGGATTCCGAGAACGTCATGGTGAACGTGCGAATCGGCGGCGCACCGTTGCGTTTGGCTTCCTCGGCCATCAGCGCGGCGATGACGGAGCTGTCGATGCCGCCCGAGAGAAAGCAGCCGAGCGGCACGTCGGAGACCAAGCGGTCGACGACCGCTTGGCGCAGCAACGGCATGATCTCCTCGGTCGCCTCGGCGATGCTTAAACGCCGCTCGCCGGTCATCGCGGGCCGCCAATAAGAATCGAGAGTCGTTTGTCCATTCTTCCAACGCAACAGATGGCCCGGCGGTAGCTTGCGGATGCCCCGGTAGATGGTGCGCGGCGCGGGCACGTACAGGCAGGCGAGAAATTCCGAAAGCGCATCGGCGTCGAGGGCGGTATCGATGCCGGGATGTCTTTTGAGGGCCGAGATTTCCGACGCGAACGCCAGGTTGCCGCCCGCCAGGTTCGCATAGACCAGCGGCTTGATGCCGAGGCGGTCGCGGGCGAGCAGCAGCTCGCGCTTTTCGTTGTCCCAGAACGCGAACGCGAACATGCCGACGAGCTTGTGAACGGCCCTGGCCCCATCGCGGATCAGGAGCTCGAGCAGAACCTCCGTATCGCTCGCCGAGCGGAACGCGACGCCGGCGGACTCGAGATCGGCCTTCAAGGCCCGGTAATTGTAGATCTCGCCGTTATAGACCAGAACGAAACGGCCGTCGGCCGAGCGCATCGGTTGGGCGGCATGTTCCGAAAGGTCGATGACCTTGAGGCGGGTGTGCGCGAAACCGGCCGTACTCTCTTGCGCTTGCCACAGGCCGCGGGCATCCGGGCCGCGGTGCAGCAAGGCTTTCTGCATCGCCTGAAGGACGTCGATGTTCGTGTCGGTGCTTCCCGCGATGCCGCACATGATGTTTCGGGCCGTTCCTTATCCGAAAACAAAAGGCCACCATTCAGGTGGCCTCCGGTAGCCTTTGTACTTTAATGCGTCCGGTATTGCCTAGTTCGGATCATAATTTACCGGAACCGGAAAGACTTTCCGGTAAATCATGATGGCTTTAAGGGCCCGGCCGGCGTATCGCCCCGGGTCGCGCGGCGCGCCAGGGCCAGGAGACCGGCGGCGATCCACGCGGTCGCGATCCACCAATTCTGCCAGGCGCCGAAGCTGAAGGATGAAACGGTCATATAGGCGGCCATGCCGGCCCCGGCGGCGGCGATCCAGAGCGGCGGCGCCGTGCT
>JAVJPD010000289.1:0-2721 GCA_040216475.1 Rhodospirillales bacterium | reverse complement strand
CCGATCTCCGCGCCGGCGGCGTTAACGGTTTCTATAAAATTCGGCTCCATATTGCCCTACGGTATTCCGGGTGGCCGTGCCGTAACGGATAACGAAGGCTCCGTGACGGGAAGTCGCTTGAGAGATGGGCCGTTTTTCGATTATTCTGGGGTTGGCGCCGCACACGGCGGAAGCTGGGGGAAACTCTCTGGGAGAGACAAAGGGGGGATCGATGCTTTCCAAAACATGTAGGGCCATGAAGCGTCTGACGCTTCTCTCTGCAAGTTTGCTTGCCTTATGCCTGCTGACCCCCCAGGCGGCCGCCGCCAAGTATGCTTCCTTCGTGATGGATGTCGAAACCGGCCGGGTTCTCCACGCGGAAAACGCCGATACCCGGAATTACCCGGCATCGCTGACAAAAATGATGACGCTCTACCTGGTGTTCGAGGCGCTCGACAAGGGCAAGCTGACCTTAAACCAGAAATTCAGCGCCTCCGCCCGCGCCGCCCGCCAGCCTTCCTCCAAGCTGGGATTGAACCGCGGCGAGACCGTCACCGTCCGCGAGGCGATCATGGCCCTGGTCACGAAATCGGCGAACGACGTCGCCAGCATGGTGGCCGAAGAGATCGGCGGCACCGAACGGCAATTCGCCATGATCATGACCGCCAAGGCGCGTCAACTCGGCATGAGCCGCACGACGTTCCGAAACGCGTCCGGCCTGCCCCATCGCGGCCAAACCTCGACGGCCCGCGACATGGCCACACTCGCTCGCCGCCTGCTGACCGATTATCCGCATTACTATCACTATTTCTCGGCGGCGGAATTCAACTACGACGGCGCGCGCCACAAGAATCACAATAACCTCCTGCGCAAATACGCCGGCACCGACGGCATCAAAACCGGCTACATCCGGGCATCGGGTTTCAATCTGGTGGCCTCGGTCGTGCGCAACGGACACCGCCTGGTCGGCGTCGTGTTCGGCGGCCGCTCCCCGAGAGCCCGCGACCGGCACATGATGGCGCTGCTGGATGAAGGATTTGACACGATCAGCCGAACGATGCTCGCTAAAACGACGCCGCAGCCGAGGCCCGAACAGCCGGTGCTCGCCCAACGCGCCAAGCCGCAACCGGCGGTAAAGCAAGTCGCCTCCAAGGTTCCCGCGAGCGTCGCAGCGAAAACGGTTGCTCCGGAGCCCGACGAAGCACCGACCCTGACCGCGCAAACCGCCTGGGCAATCCAGGTCGGCGCCTACTCGCGCTTCAATCAGGCGCTCGATATGGCCAAGAAAGTCATCGATAAGTTCCCCAGCCTGCTCGAGGACGGGAGCGTCCGAATCGATCCGCTCAAGCTGCGCAAACGCCGGCCGGTCTATCGGGCCCGGATCATCGGATTGGAAAAACGCCAAGCCTATCGAGCCTGCCGTCAGTTGAAGCGCCGCAACATCGATTGCATGGAAGTGCGCCTGAAGGACCTGCAATTGGCCTCGGCCGGCGACTAGATCGGATCAACAACTTAGCCCCGGTTACGCCTTTCCCCAAATCCGCTGCATATAAAGGCGCTTATGGCGCCGGCGCCAATCCTCATAACGCCAGATCCGGGGGGTCATCTTCATACCGTCCCCCGGCATGAAACCGACGGCAAGCGTTTCGCCGCGCCGCGCGCCCGTTACGCTCAAGGCTTGCGCGGTATACCCATCGTCCTCGAAGGCGAAAATCCGTTCGACCTCGACCGGCGCCAAGCCGCCGACCACGAGCCCGTCGAGGGTGCCCTCGGGATCGGGCACCAGGACGGGATAAAACGCCTTGGCGACGTAGACCCGCTGGTACCCCCGGAGCGTCGCTTCCTCGATCAGATCCGGCGGCAAGCGCCGGCCGATCACGCGGCTCAGCACGTCATCGTCCATCAAGGTGCCGTAGAAGAAGAATTCCATGACATAAAGCTGTATGGCCGACGCCCGTTGGGCGTCAACACAATCGTTATCAAAAATCTTAAGAAAGGAAATTATGCGAAGTCGGGCGGCTCGAGTCCGCTGGCCCGGACCTGCTCGGCGAAGGCCGCCTTCACGCGGGCCAAACCGGCCTCGCTGGCGGCCTCGCAGCGAGCGCTCAAAACGGGTTCCGTATTGGAAGCCCTGAGCAACCACCAACCGTCATCGGTTTGCACGCGCACGCCGTCGATGGCATGGACCTCGGCATTCTTGACGTTTTCCAGGCGCTTCTTGACCTCGTCGATGACCACGAATTTACGCTCTTCGGGGCACGGGAAGCGGGCTTCCGGGGTCGTCACCATCTTCGGCAGGTCATCGAACATCTGCGCCAACGTCTTGTCCGAACGGGAAACGATACCGAGCAGCCGCACCGCCGCGTAAAGCGCGTCGTCGTAGCCGTAATATTTATGGCCGAAGAAGATATGGGCGCTCATCTCGCCCGCCAGCGGCGCGCCGATCTCGCGCATCTTGCTCTTGATGTTGGAATGGCCCGTCTGCCACATCATCGGCTTGCCGCCCATGCGCGCGACCTCGTCGAAAAACACCTGGCTCGCCTTGACGTCGGTGATGATCGTCGCGCCGGGAATATCCGCCAGCACCTCGCGCGCCAGGATGACCAGAATCTGATCGCCCCAGAGAACCCGGCCCTCGGCATCGACCACGCCCAAGCGGTCGCCGTCGCCGTCGAACGCGAAGCCGAGGTCGCACCCCTGCCCGCGCACGGCCTGTTTGAGTTGCGCCAGATTCTTCTCGAC
>JAVJPD010000288.1:0-3220 GCA_040216475.1 Rhodospirillales bacterium | reverse complement strand
CCGCCGCCATCGAGGCAATGCGGGCGCGGGCCAGCGTCGGCGAGGTCACCGCCGCACTGGAGGACGCGTTCACCCGCTACAGCGCGCCGAGCGTATCCGTCGCCGGGGTCTACGGTGCCGCCTACGGCAACCTCGACACCGGCCTCGATGCCATTCGAAAAGACGTCGCCGCCTTCACGGCCGAGACGGGCCGCAAGCCCCGCATGCTGGTCGTGAAACTGGGCCAGGACGGCCACGACCGGGGCGCCAAGGTGATCGCCGCCGCGTTCGCCGACGTCGGCTTCGAGGTCATCCTCGGGCCGCTGTTTCAATCCCCCGAGGAAGCCGCCCGAGAGGCGATCGAGAACGACGTTCACCTCGTCGGCGTCTCGACCCACGCGGGCGGGCACAAAACCCTGGTGCCGCAGCTGACGGCGGCGCTGAAGCGCGGCGGCGGCACTATCCTCGTCGCCTGCGGCGGGGTCATCCCCGAGCACGACCGCGAGGCCCTCAAGGCCGCCGGGGTCGATACCGTCTTCGGACCCGGCACCCAAATTCCCGCCGCCGCCGAGGCGATCCTCGCCATGATCCGGCGCGGCGCCGTCAACCCGCTGTCCGACGCCGAACGCCCCGCCTGATTCCCGTCCTATTTTTTGTCCCGTTTTACGGCCTTAACCCTGAAAAGGTTAATAACCGAACTTCGTTAACACGGGCCGCCGAACCGCGGCTCATCCCGGGCATGCCGGGTTAATCGAAACCGGGTTAATTTTATTTATGTCATGTTTATCATATAGTTAGGGAATCATTCCGGTCCCGCCGCGCGGCCCGCCGGGGCTCGCGCCGTGCCCGCGCGCCCCTTTTCCCGAGGCCGCCGGCCCGCTTTGTTCGCGTTTTTTAGACGTGCAAAAAAATCCTGACTGTGTGACAATCTTCCCATGCTGCGTCACATGGACATCTGGCGGGCCATCGAACGCCTGGCCCAGGAGAACAACCTGTCGCCGTCGGGACTCGCCCGCCAGGCCGGGCTGGATCCGACCACGTTCAACAAAAGCAAGCGCACCACGCGGGAAGGCAAGCTCCGTTGGCCCTCGACGGAAAGCATCGCCAAGATCCTGAACGCCACCAACACCTCGATCGGCGAGTTCGTCGCCTACCTCAACGAAGACAGCGGCGGCGGGGTCTATCGCAACATCCCTCTGATCGGCTTCGGCCAGGCGGGCTCGGCGGGCTATTTCGACGATGCCGGCTATCCGACCGGCGCCGGCTGGGACGAAATCCCCTTTCCCGGGGTCGGCGATCCGCACGCCTACGCCCTTGAAATCAGCGGCGAAAGCATGACCCCGGTCTACCGGGACGGCGATACCGTGATCGTCTCGCCGGCGGCCAGCATCCGCCGCGGCGACCGAATCGTGGTGAAAACCCGGACCGGGGAGGTGCTGGTCAAGCACCTGCTGCGCCATTCGGCCCGGCGGATCGACCTGCAATCCCTCAATCCCCTGCACCCGGACCGCAGCCTCGACGTCGACGAGGTCGAGTGGATGTCCCGTGTCGTCTGGGTCAGCCAGTAACCTTTCCCGTCACCCTCGACAATTCGCGCCAAAGCGTTACAACCGGTCCATGGCACGTCTTCGCGTACCGTATCTCGCCATCGCCCTGTCGCTCGCCGCGAGCGTGGGCCTCGCCGCGGGCATCGGTCTCGGCGCGGGAACCGCGCGGGCCGACTTCGACGCCGGCATGGATGCCTACAAGAAAGGCCACTACGAACGCGCGTTCGAGGAATGGCTGCCGGCCGCGCGGGCGGGCGATCCCCATGCCCAGCACATGCTCGGCTTCCTCTACGCGCAAGGCCGCGGCGTCGGCAAGGATTTCAACGAGACCGTGCTGTGGTGGCAAAAGGCCGCCCGGCAGGGCCTGCCGCCGGCGCAGTTCACCCTCGGCAACCTGTACCTCGAGGGCACCGGGGTTCGAAAGAACCTCGACGTCGCGGCCAAGCTGATCGGCGCCGCCGCCGAAGCCGGATTCGCCGACGCGCAATACCAGTACGGCCTGATGCACGCCAAGGGCGACGGCGTGAAACGCGACATCGAAACGGCGATGATGTGGCTCAATCTGGCCGCGCAAAAAAAGGGCGTGCCGCCGACGGTGTATTGGACCGCGATCATGCCCTATCTCACGCCGGACGAACGGCGCGACGCCCGGACGCTGCTCGACGATTGGAAGCCGGAAAAGCGGCAACGGCGGCCTTAAAGGCCGGCAGACGCTAAAGCGCGGACATAAATTCCTCGATCAGGGCGTTGACGCGCTTCGGAATCTCGGTGCAGGGAAAATGCCCGGCGTCGTCGAGCTTCACGTAGCGCGAGCCGGGCACGGCTTCGTGGATTTCCTTCTCGTACTCGGGCGGATTGCCGGGGTCCTGCATGCCGCGCAGGAGTAATAATTTCGGTTTCAGCGCCGAGATGCGATCGCGCACGTCGAAGGCGTCAATCGTCATCAAGTCGTGATACTGCGACATCGGCCCGATTGCACGGTGCCGTTGCAGCAGTTTTTCGCGCAAAGACGGTTCGACGAACTTCATGGCGTTGCGCTGGAAATCGAGCCATTCCCCGTAAACCTTTTCGTCCTCGACGGCGCGCAGGCGCAATTCGTACGTTCCCGGCGGGCGGGTCTTGGGCTTGGCCGCCACCGTCATGACGACGATACCCTTCACTTCATCGGGATAATCGAGCGCGTATTGCAACGCGATGCAGGCCCCGAGCGTGTAGCCGACGAGCACGAGGTCCTTCTTCAGCCCTTGCGCCCACAGCCAGCCGCGCACCCATTCGGTGTAGCCCTTGACGTCTGAACACCGCGCGCCTTCGAGATGGCCGGGCAGGGTCGGCGCGACGGACCCGGGAAAATGCGCGAGCTGATGGGTATAAGCGTCCGCACACGCGCCCGCGCCCGGTCCGTGGATAAAGACGAGCTGGGTCATGGATTTTCTCCTTATTGTTGCGAGTGGAAACGCGCTTAATTTTTGCGAGTGGAAACGCGCTTACGCCGCGTGCTTTTGCCGGCGGACGGCGCCCATGCGCGCGCACAATTGGAAGGCTTTCGTGAGCCCTTCGGCGCTGGCGACGTTTTGGCCGACGATGTCGAACGCGGTGCCGCTGGCGGGCGTGGTGATCGGCACCGGATGGCCGCCCGAGACGGTGACGCCCTGCTTGAAGCCCATCAGCTTCATCGCGATCTGGCCCTGGTCGTG
>JAVJPD010000287.1:0-11118 GCA_040216475.1 Rhodospirillales bacterium | reverse complement strand
CCCGCAATGGAGGCGATCGCCTCCTTGTAGCCGCCGATGCCGGTTTCGTTGATGTGCATGATCTCGAATTTCCAGCCCCGGGCCTCGGCATAGCGCTGATACATGCGGAAGAGAGCGGCGCCGAACAGCGCCGCTTCCTCGCCGCCGGTGCCGGCGCGGACTTCCAGAATGGCGTTCTTCTCGTCCGCCTCGTCCTGCGGCAGCAGCAGGAGCTTCACGCCGAGCTCGAGATCGGGCAGCCGCTCCTCAAGCTCGCTCAACTCGCTTTCGGCCAATGCGCGCATCTCGGCGTCGTTGCCCGGCTCCTCGAGCAACGCCTGCAGATCGGCGATTTCCGACTGGACCTTCTTCAGGTTGTTGATCGCCTCGACGACCGCCGCCAGGTCCGCGTACTCCTTCGACAACTTGACGAAGTCCTTGGACGCGGCGACGTCGGCCTGCGCGAGCTTTTCGCCGAGCTCCCGATGACGCGCGACGACCTTGTCCAGATTCTGCCCCAGACTCACTTTTGATCCTTTTGGCGATTCTTTTTCCCGGCCGCCGGCTTCTCGTCCGAAGGCGCATCGAGCGCGAACAATTTTCTGACTGCACTCTCCAGCGAGCGCCAAAGGGCGCCGTTGGATTTCTCCGCCGCCGCGTTCCGGATTACCTCGCTCGGTACGTGCAGCAACCGGTTAACCAGCAGCCGCGTCGCCTTGTCCGCGTCGTTCCCGGCATCCGCCACGGATTGGCGGCGCACTTCCTCGAAACGATCGCGCAACAGGGACAAAACCGGCACCGCCGTCCGTTCGGCGCGGTCGCGTACGAACGCCGCCACCGCATCCTCGATCAACGCGTCCGCCTTCTCCGCCTCGGCCTCGCGTTCCGCCCTTCCGGCCATGGCGATGCGTTCGAGATCGTTGATGTCGTAAACGAAGGCGTCGTCGAGGCGGCTGACCGCCGGTTCGATATCGCCGGGAATGCCGGTATCCACCAGGAAGATGGGCTTGCGGCGGCGTTTCGCAAGAGCCGAGCGGACCAAGTCCGCGCCGAGGACATAATGGCGCCGGCCCATCGCCGCCAGCACGATGTCGGCCTCCGCCAAGGCCGCCGCCAGGGCCTCGAAAGACGCCACGTGACAATTCAACTGACGGGCGATGCCCTCGATACGCGCCGGGCTCGGGTGGGTGAGCGCGACATGGGCGAGTCCGGCGCCCTGGAGCGCCTCGGCGATCAATGTTCCCATCTCGCCCGCACCGATCACGAGCGCACTGCAGCCGGCCAGATCGCCGTGCAGATCGCGCGCCAATTCCACGGCGGACGCGGCGATGGAAACCGGGCGTTCGCCGATCAGGGTTTCCGTGCGCACCCGTTTGGCGGCCTGATAGGCGGCCTGCAGCAAGGATTCCAACTCGCTGCCGATCATGCCGCAGGTCCGCGCCAGCCGGTGCGCCGCCTTGACCTGGCCCAGCACCTGCGGTTCGCCGACGATCAGGCTGTCGAGCGACGCCGCGACCCGGAAGATCTGGCGCACCGCATCGGCGCCGGAAAGAACGGTGAACTGTGCGGCCAATTCGGCGGGCATCATCCGCGCGTGTTCGGCCAACACCTCGATGATGCGCGTGGCGGTATCGTCGCCGGACTGGTGGACCGCCTGCACTTCTATTCTGTCACACGTCGAGAGAACGAGCGCCTGGAACACGCCGCGCTCGCGCAGCCGTTCGTGCACGCCCGGCAGGTCGGCGTCCTCGATGAACAAACGGTCGCGCGCGGCCATGGAGCTGGTGCGGTGACTGGCGCCGACCACCAACGCTTCGCGTGCCTCGAACGCCGTTTCCGCCATAGCCCCCAGCCTTACGACCGATACTTGTCCAAATGTCCGGCGAGTCCGTCCAGCGGCACTTCGCGCTGCTCGCCCGACGTCATGTCGCGCACCGTGGCGACCCCTTTCGCCAATTCGTCCTCGCCGAGGATCACGGCGGCGCAGGCGTTCATTTTGTTGGCCCGGTTCATGCGCTTGCTCATGTTCCCCGAAAATCCCAATTCGACGGCGAAACCGGCGCCGCGCAATTCGTGGGTGATGACCAACGCCCGCTGTTTTTGCTCCGCGCCGACCGGGATGACGGCGACCGGGCCGTTGCCGGCTTCGGGTTCGCCGATCATCATCGCCAGGCGCTCGACGCCGGCGGCCCAGCCGATGCCCGGCGTCGCCGGCCCGCCCATCAATTTGATCAGGCCGTCGTAGCGCCCGCCCGCCAGCAACGCGCCTTGCGCGCCCAAATCCGTCGTCGTGAACTCGAAGGCCGTGTGTCCGTAATAATCCAAGCCGCGCACCAAATGCGGGTTCACGGCGTAAGCGATGTCGAGCGCCGTCAGGCCTTCGCGGACGTCCTCGAAGAACCGCCGGGAGGCGTCGTTCAGGCTGTCGTGAATGGTCGGCGCGTTCGCGACGATGGCGCGGTCGCCCTCGTCCTTGGAGTCGAGAATGCGCAGCGGATTGCGATCGAGCCGCAAACGGCTGTCCTCGGAAAGATCCTTCTCGTATGCGCGCAGATACGCGACCAGTGTCTCGCGATACGCGGCGCGGCTTTCGCCGTCGCCCAACGTGTTCAATTCCAACACGGCACGATCCGCAACGCCGAGCGCGTCGAGAATGTGCGCGCCGAGCGCGATCGCTTCGATGTCGGCCTGCGGATCGGCGACCCCGATCAGCTCGACGCCGATTTGGTTGAATTGGCGCTGGCGGCCCTTCTGCGGCCGCTCGTAACGGAACATCGGGCCGCGGTAGAACACCTTGAACGGGACCTGCTGCGCCAGGCCGTTCGAGATGAAGGCGCGCGCCACCCCCGCCGTGCCCTCGGGGCGGAGCGTGATGGTTTCGCCGCCCTTATCGGTGAAGGTATACATCTCCTTCATCACGATATCGGTGGTTTCGCCGATCGAGCGCGCGAACACCTCGGTGAACTCGAAGATCGGCGTCGACATTTCGGCAAAACCGTAACGCGCGGCGATGTCGCGCGCGGTTTCCTCGACGCGGCGGTGGCGCCGTTCCTGCTCAGGCAGAATGTCGTGCGTGCCGCGAACCGGCTGAAGGGAAGCCATGTCGGGAATGACTCCTGCTACTGCGCGGCGGCGGTGTGCGCCGGGGCCGCCGCCGAGCCGGTTCCGGCCGCGCCGCCGTAGCGGTTGTCCACGTAGTCGTCGATGATCTTCTGGAATTCCTCGGCGATGTTGGCGCCGCGCAGGGTCTTCACCTTCTTGCCGTCGATGAAGACCGGCGCCGTCGGTTCCTCGCCGGTGCCCGGCAGGCTGATGCCGATATCGGCATGCTTGCTCTCGCCGGGGCCGTTCACGATACAGCCCATGACGGCGAGGTTGAGCGATTCGACGCCCGGATACTTCTCGCGCCAGACCGGCATCTGCACGCGGACGTAATCCTGAATCTTCGACGCCAGTTCCTGAAACACCGTGCTGGTGGTGCGCCCGCAACCGGGGCACGCCGTCACCATGGGCGTGAACGAGCGGATGCCCATGGTCTGAAGGATTTGCTGCGCGACGATGACCTCTTGCGTTCGGTCGCCGCCCGGCTCCGGCGTGAGCGACACGCGGATGGTGTCGCCGATGCCCTGCTGCAGCAGGACCGCGAGCGCGGCGCTCGAAGCGACGATGCCCTTGGAGCCCATGCCGGCCTCGGTCAAGCCCAAGTGCAGCGCGTAATCGCCGCGCCGGGCCAGCTCGCCGTAGACCGCGATCAGGTCCTGCACCTCGCTCACTTTGCACGAAAGAATGATTTTATCGCGCGCCATGCCGAGTTCCTCGGCGCGCGCGGCGCTCAGCAGCGCCGATTGCACCAGCGCCTCGTGCATCACCAGTTGCGCCTCTTTGGGCTTGGACGACTTGGCGTTCTCGTCCATCAGGTGCATCAACAGTTCCTGATCGAGACTGCCCCAGTTCACGCCGATGCGGACCGGCCGGTCGTTCTTCAGCGCGACCTCGATCATGGTGGAAAATTGCGTATCGCGCTTTTCGCGGAAACCCACGTTGCCCGGATTGATCCGGTACTTCGCCAAGGCAACCGCGCAATCGGGATACTTGGTCAGCAATTTATGACCGATGTAATGGAAATCGCCGACCAGCGGCACGTCGATCCCCATCTTGTCGAGCGCCTCGCGGATGTAGGGCACGGCCTTCGCCGATTCCTCGCGATCGACCGTGATGCGCACCAGCTCCGAGCCCGCCTGCGCCAGCGCGGCGACCTGTTCGACGGTGGATTTCGGATCGGCCGTATCCGTGTTGGTCATGGATTGCACCACGACGGGCGCGTCGCCGCCGACGGTGACCGTGCCGATCCGCACGGGCACGCTCTTGCGCCGGGGCATCATGTCTAAACCATTGGACATCGTTGCCGTCCTACCATGTTTTGCTGCCCTGGTTGTGCCGATCCGGCGCGCCGCGGTCAAGTCTCGATCACACGCCGGTCGTGCCTCGCCGGATTCCCCGGCTATTCGATCACGGCCTTGCCCTGGCGCAGCTTCTCGGCATCAAGGGATACGCTGCGGCGCACGGCCCCTTGCGGGCCGATCGGCGGCACCGTCTTGCCGTCGACCAGAATCTCCAACGCGCCCGCGTTACCGGCCAACAGCTTCAAGCCGCCGCGATTGGGCACCCGGTAGCTGTCGCCCTGGCGCAGCAGCCGCGTCAGCAGCAATTGATTGGCGACGTCGTCGCGCACCTGAATCCAACTGTTCATCTTGGCGCGCACCACGATCCGCGCTTCCTTGTTCTCGGCGCCGTAAATCCGACCGGCGCCGGCCGAAGAAACGCTCGTCTCGGGGGTCGGCGTTTTCGCCGCCGCCGCCTGTTGCGGCGCTTGCGGTGCCGCCGCCTCGGGTTTTTTCTCCGGCGGCGCGGGTTTCTTCTCTTCAGACGCCGCGGCTTGTCGGCCCGAGGACTCGGAAGCGGGCGATGCCGGCTCTTTTACTTTGTCCGGCGTCTTTTCTTTTTCCGCCGGAGCGGCCGCGGCCATTTCCCGTTTGATTTCTTTTTCTATTTTCTTCTCGGGCGCCGGTTTGTTTTCGGGAACCGTCATCGCCTCGGACGGCGGCGGCGCATTCTCCGCCGTGCCCGTCGCCGCCGGCTCCGGCTGCTTCGCCGGCTCGGCGCTTGCGCTCTCAGGCGCCGCAACCGGTGCCGTTTCATTCGATGCCGCGCCGGACGGCTCGGCACCCGCCGAGGCTGCGGGCGGCTCCGCCCCCATTGCCTGTTGCGTTGCCTGTTGCGTTGCCTGTTCCGTTTCCGGCGCCGCCCCGGGCGCCGTCGCGGGGGCCGTCGCGGGTGCCGTCGCGGGGGCCGTCGCGGGTGCAGACGCCGCATCCGCGTTACCGGCGCCGTCGGTTTTCGGCTTGTCCGCCGCAACCTCCGTGGAGGGCGCCGCCGGGGCCGCCTGGTTACGCTGCTCCTCGGGCAGGATTTTCGCCAACCGGTCCGGCAACGGCGAAATCAATTCGGCGATGAAATTCTTGTCCGACGTGCTCACGTACCACGCGCCGTAGGCCAACACGGCGATGACCACGCCGACGAACATCAAGGCGCCCGCCGGAATGCCCGACTCCGAAATCGGCGCGGGGAATTCAAGGGTCGATTCCGCTTTCAGGGCTTCCGCTTCTTCCTTGAACCGGCGAACGACTTCCTCGCCGTCGAGGCCGAGATGATCGGCATAGGTCCGGATGAAACCGATGGCATAGGTCGTGCCCGGCAGATCTTCGAAGCGGCCCGCCTCGATGTCTTCCAGATACCGGTAGCGGATGCGCAAGGCGTTGGCGACGTCGCGCAAATCCTCGCCGATGCGCATGCGCGACGCCCGCAACAACGCGCTGACGCCGGAATCGCTTCCGGGCCGCCCGGCGTACCCGGGCTCGTCTTGAAATGAATCGGCCTGCCGTTCGCTCATCACGTTCCCAGCATTTCTGCTCGATAGACCATCACGGGATTTCTATCCGCTCGCCCGGCCACACACCGGCGGCGCTGCCGGCTTTCCTGAATGAATGCTCGCGGGGACAGGATACACCCGGCGGCGCGATCGACATTGTGCCAAATTATTAAGAAAAATCAAGGCTTAACCACCGATTCCCCGGAACGGATGCCGCTTTCATGCCTCGATCCCATGGTCGCGGGCATAGGCTTTCAGGGTTTCCCGGACGCTATGCTGCGGGCCGTCGAGCAGGGAGTCGAGAAACGCCTGCAGCGGCGGCACCGGCAGGCTGCGGATCATCGCCTTGATGGGGCCGACGGTCGAGGGCGAAATCGAAAGCGCCCGAAAACCCAATCCGATCAACGTCATGGCCTCGAGCGGCCGGCTCGCCATCTCGCCGCAGACGGCGACCGGCACGTCCGCCGCGCGGCAATCGGCCAGCACTTGGGTGAGAAGCCGGAACACCAGCGGCGACAGGGGATCGTAGCGGCCCGACATCTGCGGGTTGCCCCGGTCGCTCGCGAACAGGAATTGGAAGAGGTCATTACTGCCGACGGACACGAAATCGACATCGTTCAAGAGCGCCGGCAATTGAAACACCAGCGACGGCACCTCGAGCATCACCCCGAGGGCGACCGACCGGGGCAGCACCGCGCCCGCCGCCTGGGCGCGTGCGTATTCCATCTCGAACAATTGCCGGCCCTTGCGGAATTCGGCGACCTCCGCGACCATCGGAAACATCACGCGCAGGTCCTGCCCGGCGGCGGCGCGCACCAAAGCGCGAATTTGTTGGCGCAGCAACGCCGGACGGTCCAGGGCGACCCGCATGGCGCGCCACCCCATCGCCGGGTTTTCCTCCTCGGCGCTGTCCCAATAGGGCAGGATCTTATCGCCGCCGACGTCGAGGGTGCGGAACGTGACCGGCTTGCCCGCCGCCAATTCGTAAACCTTCCGGTAGAACTCGACCTGCTCGGGAACGTCCGGATAGTGCTGGCGCACCATGAACGGAATCTCGGTGCGATAGAGCCCGATGCCGTCGAGATCCGATTCCTTGACGTGGCCGACGTCGAGCAGCAGGCCCGCGTTGATCTGCACGCCGATCCGCGTGCCGTCGCGGGTGACGGCGGGCTCGTTGCGCACTTCCGCGTAATACGCCTGACGATCCGCCTGTTGCGCCTGGCTTTCGTTGAACGCCTCCAGCACGTCCTGGTCGGGACGCAGGAACACCTGGCCGTTGTCGCCGTCGACGATGATCTGATCGCCGTCGCCGACCCGCTCGAGGATCGCCTTGACCCGGCCGACCACCGGAATGTTCAGCGCGGACGCCAGAATCACCACGTGCGACGTCGCCGAGCCTTCCGCCAGCACCACGCCGCGCAGGCGCTCCCGGTCGTAATCGAGCAGTTCGGCCGGGCCCATGGTGCGCGCGACCACGACGGCGTTCTCGGGCAACCGGGCCTTATCGAACACGTTGGGCACGCCCATCAAATGCTGCATCAGGCGGTTCGCCAAATCCTCGAAATCCTGCACCCGTTCGCGCAGGTAATCGTCGGCGACCTGGCTCATGCGCGTGCGGATATCGTTGCGCACTTTTTGCACCGCCGCTTCCGCCGTCAGGCCGCTGTCGATGGCTTCCTCGATCCTTGAAGCCCAGCCGGTATCGAGCGCGAACATGCGATACGCCTCGAGAATCTCGGCATGCTCGCCGCCGGCCTTGAAAGGCGCCGCCGACAGCATCTTGTCCAAGGCCCCGTGCATGTCCGAGAGCGCGTTGTGCAGCCGCTTGCGTTCCGAGACCGGATCGTCGGCGACGGTCTTGCTCAGCACGAACTGGGGCTGGTGCAACACGGCCGCGCCGATGCCGATCCCGTCGCCGAACTTGGTCCCGGCGATGCGCGAGGGCAGCAGCGCGTTCGAATCCGCGTGCAGCAATTCGTCGCGGTTGACCAGCTCGCCGCCCGCGACCATTTCCGCCAAAACCATGGCGACGGTCTGCAGAACTTCGAGCTCTTCATCGGTGTAGCGGCGATGGGTGCGGTTCTGCACCACGAGCACGCCGAGCACCCGGCCGTCGCGCAGGATCGGCACGCCCATCAGGGATTGATAGATTTCTTCACCGGTTTCCGGGCGGAACGCGAACTGCGGATGACTTTGCGCGTCGGCCAGCGCCAGCGGCTGCGCCTGCGCCGCGATGTTGCCGACCAGGCCCTCGCCGATGCGCAGGCGGGTTTGGTGCACGGCCGTCGCCTTCAAGCCCTCGGTGGCGAACAACTCGAGCACTTCGCCGGGGCGCAGCACGTAAATCGAACACACCTCCGCCACCATGTCGCCGGCGATGGCCGAGACGATCAGGTCGAGGCGCGCCTGGGCCGTGCCGGTGCCCGCCATGACGTCGCGGATTCGCGACAGCAGGCGGCGCAGCGTTTTCGGGTTGGATGTCGCACGCATCGCTTAGGCCCCAAGACCCTTTCTCGTTCCCGCCCGGCCCCGCCGCTTTCACGCCGAAAGCAGCCGCGCCCGGCAGACGGCATCGGCGCTATTCCCGCCGAGCCAACCGTCCAATTGCGTGCGAGCCCTCAGTTTGCCGTATTTTTGATCGTTTTTTCTTGTCAGGCTTAATCGGGCCTAAAATCTCATCCCCGGTCAGTCGGCGTCAAGACCATAAGCGGCATGCAGCGAGCGCAAGGCCAGTTCGGTGTATTCCTCGCCGATGAGCACGCTCACCTTGATTTCCGAGGTCGAGATCACCTGAATGTTGATGCCCTTCTCCGCGAGCGCCTGGAACATCCGCTGCGCGACGCCGGCATGGCTGCGCATGCCCACGCCGACGACGGAAATCTTGACGACGTTGGGGTCGGCCAGCAACTCGGCGAATTCGAGATCGCTCCGCTTGCCTTCGAGCACGACCTTGGTCCGGTCCAAATCGTCCTTGGGCACCGTGAAGGTCAGATCCGTGGTCCGGCCGTCCGCCGAAACGTTCTGCACGATCATGTCGACGTTGATGTTGGCTTCCGCCAGGGGCCCGAAAATATTCGCGGCCACGCCGGGCTTATCGGCAACCCGCGTCAGCGTGATTTTCGCTTCATCGCGGCTGTAGGCAATGCCACTGACTATTTCTTTTTCCACGATTTCGTCCTCATCCACGACGAGCGTTCCCGGCTCGTCATTGTAACTGGAACGCACCTGCAGGCGAACGTTCCAATTCATCGCCAACTCGACGGAACGGGTCTGCAGAACCTTGGCGCCGAGCGACGCCATCTCCAGCATTTCCTCATACGTGATCTTTTCGAGCTTGCGGGCCTTCGACACGATCCGCGGGTCGGTCGTGTAGATGCCGTCGACGTCGGTATAGATGTCGCATAGGTCGGCCTGCATGGCCGCCGCCAGCGCGACCGCGCTGGTATCGGAACCGCCCCGGCCCAGGGTCGCGATTCGCCCGTCCGGCGCGATGCCCTGAAAGCCGGTCACCACCGCCACCTCGCCCTGCTTCACGCGTTCGAGCAAGGCGTCCGCGTCGACACTTTCGATTCGCGCCTTGCCGTGCGCTTCGTCGGTGCGAACGGGTACCTGCCAGCCCTGCCAGGAGCGCGCCGGCACGCCGATCGCCTGCAACGCCAGCGCCACGAGACCCGCCGACACCTGTTCGCCGCTGGCGACGATGGCGTCGTATTCCTTTTGATCGTGCAGGCGTTCGATGTCGCGGGCGAGCGCGACCAGGCGGTTGGTCTCTCCGGCCATCGCCGACACCACGACCGCGACCTGGTTGCCCGCATCGATCTCGCGCTTGACGCGCCGCGCCACCGCCTTGATGCGCTCGATATCGGCAACCGACGTGCCCCCGAATTTCTGAACGATCAACATGTCCCGACCCATTCACCAATACGGCCGCCGGCTCGAACCGGGCGCCGAAGCGCAAAAAAGATGTTTTTTCCCCGGTTGCGGCGGCGGCGGGGCGTATACATACTCTTATCGGATTCAGGAGACAACCCCGACCGCCACGGCGGTAGTGCCTCGGTTTGGATTCAAGGTAGAATGCCCCATCCTGAGCCTGTCGAAGGATGAGGCATTCCGACGGTTTCTTCCGACCTCACCCTGAGCGTGTCGAAGGGGGGGCCGGAATTGAGTCACGGCCGACACGGCAAGGAAAGACGGCTATCGTTATGCCACCGAATGCGACAAATCCCGAAAGCCTTCCCGGCGGCGACTCCGTTCCGGGAGGGACGGCGTCGCCCGACGAGATCGCCCGCTTCAGCGCCATCGCCGATACCTGGTGGGACCCGCACGGCAAGTTCCGCCCCCTGCACAAGATCAACCCGACGCGCCTCGGCTTCATCCGCGACCGCCTGACCGGCCATTTCGAGATCGACCCGCGCGCGGCGAAACCGTTCGCCGGGCTGACCCTGCTCGACATCGGCTGCGGCGGCGGCCTGCTGTGCGAGCCGCTGTGCCGGCTCGGCGCCCGGGTCACGGGCATCGACGCCGGCGAGCAGATGGTCCGCGTCGCCGCCCTGCACGCCGAACAAGGCGGACTCGACATCGCCTACCGCCGCACCCTGCCCGAAGACCTGGCCGAAACCGGCGCGCAATTCGACATCGTTCTCAACATGGAGGTCGTCGAACACGTCGCCGACGTCGATCTGTTCCTGCGCTCGTGTTCCCGGCTCGTCAAACCCGGCGGCGCCATGATCCTTTCGACCATCAACCGCACGCTCAAGTCGTTCGCGCTGGCGAAAATCGGCGCCGAATACGTTCTGCGCTGGCTGCCCATCGGCACCCACGACTGGCGCAAGTTCGTCCGCCCCTCGGAACTGGCGGGCGGGTTGCGCGGCGCCGGCATGGACATCGCCGCGCTCGAAGGCATGAGCTACAACCCGATCGCCGATAAGTGGTCGCTCTCGCGCGATCTCGACGTCAACTACCTGGCGCTCGCGGTACACCGCTAAAGCAAAGTCCGTTTCATTTAATGTATTCGCTTGGTTCGTCACGCCCCGGCGCTAGCCCGGGGCGTCCAGACGACAAGGCCCCTGGATTGCCCGGACTTTCGCCGGGCAATGACGGAATCGAGAGGGAAAGCCGGGGGAATCAGCCGTTGCGGCGGGTCTTCGGGGGCAGCCGGAAAACCTTGATGCCTTCGTCCTTCAGGTCGTCCGCTTCCTCGGCCGTCGCCT
>JAVJPD010000286.1:0-11526 GCA_040216475.1 Rhodospirillales bacterium | reverse complement strand
GACGACCGAGGAGTCGTTGCTGGTCGGACATCTGCGCCGGATTCAGGAGCATCCGGTCGGCCAGTACGCCATTCATACCCATCTGTCCGAATTGCGCCCCGGCAACCGCCAGCCGAACTTCATCCGCATTGCCGCGCGCGCGTTCGAGAATCTGCTCGCGAACTACGACGCGACCCTTTACGTGCTGTCTAATCACGACCTGGTGCTGATCTGCCGGGACGTGCCGGTCGACGACGTCGATCAGGCCGTCTACAAGGTGCGCGCCCTGTTCAGCGAGGACCCGCTGACCTTCGGCGAGGAAGGCTCCTTCGAGGACCGTTTCACCACCTGGTACGACCTGACGCAAAAGGCCGATCTGCGTGCGTTCATGGCCGCAGCGATCAAGCTCGAGGCCGAAGCGACCGAACGCCAGCGCCACGAAACCGACGACAAGGCGCCGGCGGCGTCATTTTCGATGGCCGGCGATCCGCTCGATCCGCGCAACTTGGCCGCGATCAATCAGCGCCTGATCGAGATCAGCATTTCGGATTTGATGCGCGAGCAGCCCGCCGTCGTGGTGTATCCCCAGGGCAAGGGCAAAATCCTGTTCCGGGAGAATTATATCTCGATGCAGGATTTGCAGCAGCGCCTCGCGCCGGGGGTCAATCTGTTCGGCAGCACCTGGCTGTTTCAGTATCTTACCGAGACGCTGGACAAGCGCATGCTGGCCGCCGCCGCGCGTCATGATTTCGATCTCAGGCCGGACGCGATCAGCCTGAACCTGAACATCAGCACGGTTCTGTCACGCGAGTTTCAGGTCTTTCATCGGGCCCTCGGCGCGAACGCCCGCAAGGTCGTGATCGAGCTTCAGCTGATCGACGTCTTCGCCGACTTGGGGCTCTACGTCTTCGCCCGCGATCAATTGCACGACAACGGCTATCAGGTGTTGATCGACGGACTCAATCC
Source organism: Rhodospirillales bacterium (assembly GCA_040216475.1). Taxonomy (GTDB): domain Bacteria; phylum Pseudomonadota; class Alphaproteobacteria; order Rhodospirillales; family CALINB01; genus CALINB01. Next base: position 10,581 of record JAVJPD010000286.1, on the reverse strand, counting down.
CCTGTCGTTCCAGTTTTTCAGCCCGAGCCTGCTCGATGCCGATTACATTAAGGTCGGCTGGAGCAAGGAGTTCCTGGGTGACGTGCCGAAGGACCGGATCGCCGAGATGCGCGAGAACGTCGATCAGATCGGCCGGCATAAGATCGTCCTGTCGCGGGTGGATTCGGAGGACGCCGTGCTCTGGGGGCTGCAGATCGGCGTCGGGCGTTTCCAGGGCCATTATGCGGATGTCTTGGTCGAGAAGATGACCAAGAAGGGCATCATCAAAAGGGATTTCATGTGATGGCACGCTTGACGCAGCCGCTGCAGCGCACGCCGAGCCAGGAAAACCTGCTGCTCGACTACATGCATCGCCTCGAACAGCACAAGGAAGGCCGCAAGCTCGTTCATCTGCATCTGTCGGCATTGCGCCCGTTCAATCGGCGCGAGCACCATATCCGCGCGGCGGCGGAAAATTTCGAGCCGTTCGTCGCCTCCCTCGACGGACAGCTTTTTCTGCTGAAGAACGCCGACATCTTTTTCGTCTTCAAGAAAGATGTCATGGCCCAAATCGAAACCATGGTGCAGAAAACCCGCTATCTGTTCAGCGACGACCCGTTGGTGGCGGAGGAAGAAGACCCGGAACGGCCGTTCGTCGTTTGGTACGACGTCGACACCCAGTACGGCGAAATTTTGAAGCTCGTGCAAGGCATGGCCAGCACGGTGCAGGAACGCCAGCGTTCGTTCAACAGCCAGATGGACACCCGTGCCGCGCTCAAGGCCAAGCAGGAGAAGGGCGAACCGTTGACGCCCGAAGTGCTGGGCCGGGTCGAGAACGCGCTGGCGCGGGCCGATCTCTCGAACCTGGTGCGCCGGCAATACATCTGCACCCTGAGCCGGCGACGGGTGCCCGAGCCGGCGTTCAGCGAACTGTTCATCTCGATCGCGGATCTGCGCGAGACGTTGCTGCCCGGCGTCAATCTGCTCGCCAATCGGTGGTTGTTCCAGCACCTTACCGAAACGCTGGACAAGCGTATGCTCTCGCTGCTGTCGAAAACGGATACCCTGACGATCTCCGGCGACATCAGCTTCAACCTCAACGTCGGCACGCTTCTGTCGCAGGAGTTCCAGGCGTTCGACGACAACATCACGGCGGGGCGGCGCGGCGCGATGGTGATCGAACTGCAGAAGGTCGACATCTTCGCCAATTTGGGCGCATATCTGTTTGCTCGCGAGTTCGTGCAGGCCAAGGGCTATCGCGTCTGCATCGACGGCCTGAGCTATCAGGCCATGGCGGTGATCGACCGTGAGCGCCTCGGCGCGGATTTCGTCAAGCTGGTCTGGCATCCGGAGATGGTGGACGGCGGCGAGGAGGTCCATGAGCGCGTCCGCGCGATGGTGCGCCATGCCGGCGTGGACCGGGTCGTTTTGTGCCGGGTCGACAACCGCGAGGCCGTCGATTTCGGCCAGTCCGTCGGCATCGGCCTGTTCCAGGGCCGCCACGTCGAGAATCTCATCGCCGAGGACAACCGCCGCCGCGATCTGCTGCGCCTCAAGCGCCGCATGGAACGCAGCAACGACACGCCCTGATCCGGATTTCGCACACGTTAAGTTTATGCCGGCACCCGGCCGGATGTGATAGTTTGCCGCCATGAGCGCCGAAATCCCGACTCCCGCACCGTCCGTTTCCGGCATCGCCCCCGACATTGTTCCCGTCATCGCCGCCGAAAAGCTCAGCAAGCGGTTCGGGCCGGTCGTCGCCGTCGATGCCGTCGACTTCACGATCGCGCCCGGTTCGACGGTCGGCTTGTTGGGGGGCAACGGCGCGGGCAAGACGACAACGCTCTCGATGTTGTTGGGTCTGCTGCTGCCGAGCGGCGGTTCGGTGCGCGTTTTCGGCGAGGACATGGCGCGCCATCGCTACCGGGTATTGCGGAAAATGAACTTCTCCTCGCCCTACGTCGACATGCCGAAACGGTTGAGCGTGCTGCAGAATCTCACCGTCTACGCGCATCTGTATGGGCTGGATCGCGTCAAGGAACGCGTTCGGGCGGTCTGCGCGGCGTTGAACGTGGATGATTTGCTCAAACGCGAACTGGGGACGCTGTCGGCGGGACAGAAGACCCGGGTCTCGATCGCGAAAGCCCTGTTGAACGAGCCGGCGCTGCTGTTGCTCGACGAGCCGACCGCGTCGCTCGATCCCGACACCGCCGACTGGGTGCGCGGCTATCTCGAATCCTATCGCGATGCGCACGGCATGACGATCGTGCTGGCGTCGCACAACATGGGCGAGGTCGAACGGTTGTGTGATCGGATCATCATGATGCGCGCCGGCCGGATCGTCGATGACGGCACGCCGGCGGCGTTGCTCGCGCGTTACGGCCGGCACAACCTGGAAGACGTCTTCCTCGATATCGCCCGCAACCGTCAGAACGGTTCCGCGCCCGGCGGCGCGGCTTCCGCGGCGGTGCAATAACGAAGAACAACGGAACGGGCTCGATGAACGGACGGCACGGCGAGACGGATACGGCAAGGGGAAGCGGCGGGGGCGCGTGGCAGCGGATCGGCGGCATGATCCTGCGCCATATATACGTACTGCGCGGTTCCTGGCCGCGCGTTCTCGAGTTGGTCTACTGGCCGACCATGCAGATGGTGCTGTGGGGCTTCATCACGGTGTTCTTCCGCGAGCACAGCTCCTGGGTGGCGCAGGCGGCCGGCGTTTTGATCAGCGCCGCGCTGTTGTGGGACGTGCTGTTCCGCGCCAACCTCGGCATTGCCCTGCCGTTCATGGACGAGATGTGGGCGCGCAATCTCGGGCAGCTTTTCGTGAGCCCGCTGCGGCCCTACGAATTGGTCGGGGCCTTGTTGATCATGAGCCTGATCCGCACGCTGATCAGCGTCACGCCGGCGGCGCTGCTGGCGTTGCCGATGTACGACGTCTGGGTATTTTCGCTGGGGCCGCAGCTGATCGCGTTTTTCGTCAATCTGATGATCCTGGGCTGGGCCATCGGCCTGGTGTTTTCGGCGCTGGTGATGCGTCTCGGCCTCGGCGCCGAGGGTATTTGCTGGTACGGGATTTTCCTGCTGGCGCCGCTCTCGGGGGTGTATTACCCGGTCGAGACCCTGCCCGGCTGGTTGCAGACGGTCGCCTGGGGGCTGCCGTCGGCCTACGTGTTCGAGGGCATGCGCGCGGTGCTGTTCGACAATGCGTTTCGTCTTGATCTTTTGTTAAAGGCCGTCGGGTTAAATATCCTCTACTTGCTGGCGGCCTGCGGATTCTTTCTGTGGATGTTCCGCCGCGCGCGCATTCGCGGGCTGTTACTGCAGCAAGGCGAATGAGTCAGCGGACCTCACGGAGACCATGAGGAGAAGCCCAATGAAGCGTACCCTGTTTGCGATTTTGATGATTTTCTGCACCGGCGCCCTGTCGTCCTGCACCGAATGGCGCGGCACGCCGCCCGAGGTAACCGGCATCGTCATCGACAAGGCGGTGGAAACCGTCAATCGTTTCAAGAACATCAAGGATATCGAGCATTTCACGCGGCATATTCCGACCGCCAAGGGAATCGTCATCCTGCCGACTGTGGTCAAGGGCAGCTTCTTCTTCGGCGGCGAGGGCGGCAACGGCGTGCTGATCGCGCGCGGCGACCAAACGGGCTGGAGCTATCCGGCGTTCTATTCGCTGGCCTCGGCGAGTTTCGGCATCCAGGCGGGCATTCAGGACACCGAGATCATCATGGTCCTGCGCACGCAGAAAGCGCTCGATGCGGTGTTGAAGCATCAGGCCAAGTTCGGCGCCGATACGGGCGTCACCCTCGGCATCTACGGCCTCGGCGCGGAGGCCGCGACGACGACCAACGCCGGCGCCGACATCCTCGCCTATGCCAATTCCAAGGTCGGCCTTTACGCCGGCATGTCGCTCGAGGGTGCGGCGCTGGTGCGGCGCAAGGATCTCAACGAATATTTCTATGAAAAGGGCGCGACGCCCGAGGGCATCGTGATCGAACGAAAATACAAGAATCCGCGGGCGGACGGTTTGCGCGACGCGCTCGCTAAATTTTAGGGCGAAATTCTAGCGCCGTATATCAGCCCGGCAGGTCTTATCGGCCCGGCAGGCCGTAGCGGATCACCGCCAGCGCGGCGAGACAGGCCAGGTTGAGCAGGCAGGCGACTCCGAAGATGTAAAGCGCGCGCTTGATGTCGTGGGGTTCCGCGCGCGCGGTGCCCTCGCCGATCCAGGGTGTCGTCGCGGCGGTGTTATGGCCGGGCTTGGGCCCGGCGAGCGACAGCGTCAGCGCCCCGGCCATGGCCGCGACCGGCCAGCCGAAATTGAGCGAGGCATGCTTGCCCCCGTCCCGCCCCATCGTCTTCATGGCCTGACCGGGGCGCGCGGTCGGCGCGAACGCGGCCGCCGCGGCGATGAAAAGCGCCGCGAGACGGGCGGGAATGAACAGAAGCGCGTCGTTCAGCCGCCCCGCCGTCAGGCCGAACGCCCGGTAATGCGCCGCCGGTTGGTCGAGCACGGAAGCCATCGCGAATACGGCGCGCGACAGCAGAAGCCCGGGAAAACCGAACAGCACGAACCAGAACACCGGCGCGACGACGCCGGTGACGAAGGTTTCGGTCATCGTTTCGATGGCGCCGCGCGAAAGGGCGTGGCGGTCGTAAACGACTGCGTCCTTCCCGGTCGCGGCGGCGGTTACGCGGCGGGCCTCGTCGAGATCGCCGCGCGTCAGCGCCTTGCGGATGTCCCATGCCCGATCGAAGGCGCGGCGTTGCGCCAGCAAGCTCGCCGTCAGACTCAATTCGAGGATCCAGCCGTAAGTCACGTGTCCGGCGACCCACAGCACGCCGGCGCCGATCGCGAAGCAAAGGGCGAGGATGAACAGCGTCACCAGCACCCCGCGAATCGCCCGATCCGTTTGGCTGCGCCGTTCCCGGTTCAATTTGCGGTCGAAAAACCGGGTCAGGCCTGCGATCAGGCGCACGGGAGACGGCACGCCGGCCGACCACGTCCGGACGAAACCGGCGAGGCCCTCGGCCACCATGGCGAGCAACAGCAGGACGAGTGGATCGAAGGCCTTGGGGCCGTGGGCGAGACCGAACGTAAACATGTGCTAGTTTGAGTGCGGCGTCATTGGCTCGTCAATGTTTAAGCGGCATAATCGCCGCGGCCAAGGCGCGAATAGAGGGGGCGAACGAGTGGGGCGAACGAGTGGGGCAAGACGATCCGTTTAGGCACTAAAGTCAAAGCAGGGGGATCATGACGGACGAAAACAGGAATCCGATCGATCCGGCGTCGTTCGATGCGTATGCGCCGGATCGGATCGCGCTCAGGATCGAGGCGGCGGGGATCACCAAGGGCACCCTGCCGGTCGTGCCGACGTTGACGCTTGCCTTTCTGGCGGGCGCCTTCATCGCGCTCGGCGCGATGTTTTATCTGGTGACGATCACGCAAAGCGGCCTCGGCTTCGGCCCGACCCGATTCATCGGCGGGATTGCATTCAGCCTGGGGCTGATCCTGGTGATCGTCGGCGGCGCCGAATTGTTCACCGGCAACGTGCTGCTGGTCATGGGGTGGGCCCACAAGAAAGTATCCGGCGCCACGCTATGGCGGAACTGGGGGCTGGTGTACGCCGGCAATCTGGCCGGTGCCGTGGCCATGGCCTTGATGGCCTGGTGGGCCGGGATCGGCGCGCTCGGCGGCGGTGAGCTCGGGGTGACGCTCGTTAAGGTCGCGGCGGCCAAGGTGGCGCTGCCGTTCGATGTCGCGTTCGTGCGCGGTATCCTATGCAATGTGCTGGTGTGTTTGGCCGTGTGGCTCAGTTTCGCCGCCCACAGCGTGGTTTCGAAGATTTTGGCGATCGTGTTCCCGATCGCGGCCTTCGTCGCCCTTGGATTCGAGCACAGCATCGCCAATATGTTTTTTATTCCCGCCGGTATTTTCCTCGCCGGCGATCCGGCTTTTGCCGAGGCGGCGGGAACGACGGTGGCGGCGCGCGCGGATATCGCCGTGTTGGGGTTGTTGCATAATCTGGTGCCGGTTACGCTCGGCAATATCGTCGGCGGTGGTGTTTTTGTCGCTTTGAGCTATTACCTGGCGTATCTTTATGGCCGTGACTGAGTCCGCGTTCCCGACGATGCGGATCGAAAGGATGTTTCTCCGATGACCGATGATACTCCTCGCAAGACATCGCCGCGAACGGGCGTGATTCTGGGTGCGGTCGCCGTGCTGCTGCTGCTGGTTGCCGGCGGCGTCTATCTTTCCCTCGGGCCCGAGAAGGTCGCGTCGCTGTTCGGAAGCCAGCCGAAGGAGTCCAATGTGCCGATCGGCGGGCCGTTCACGCTGACCGATCAGAACGGCAAGCCGCGCACGCAAGCCGATTTCGCCGGCAAGTTCATGCTGATTTATTTCGGTTTCACCTATTGCCCCGACGTATGCCCGACCTCGCTGACGACGATCACCGACGCGCTCAAGATTCTCGGGCCGAAGGCCGATGCCATCGTGCCGATCTTTATCACCGTCGATCCGGCCCGCGATACGGTCGAGCAGATGAAGATGTATGTCGAGCATTTCGATCCCCGCTTCGTCGCCCTGACCGGCACGCCGGAACAGGTCGTGGCGGCGGCGAAAACCTATCGGGTTTATTTCGCCAAGCAAAAGGATGCCGCGCCCGGTGCCGAGGATTACTTGGTGGATCACACCTCGATCACCTATCTCATGGGGCCGAAAGGCCGCTTCCTGACGCATTTCGGCCATGCCGTCACGGCAGAGGCGATGGCGGAGCGGATTCGGAAGTATCTGTGATATTTCGCGAAAATAGGGGCTAAGGCATGGCCGGCGCGGGCAAAAACGAGCCGTTTTGGCGGCGTAAAACCCTCGGCGACATGACTCGTGCCGAATGGGAATCGCTTTGCGACGGCTGCGCAAAATGTTGCCTGGAAAAACTGGAGGATGTAGAAACCGGCGAAATCAGTTATACCAATGTGGCCTGCCGGCTACTCGATCTCAAGGCATGCCGTTGCACCAATTACGAGCAGAGACAGCGTTATGTTCCCGATTGCGTTATGCTGACGCCGGACAACATCGCGCAACTGCATTGGATGCCTTCGACGTGCGCTTATCGTTTGTTGGCCGAGGGCAAGGATTTGCCGGATTGGCATCCGCTGGTGAGCGGCGATCCGGACTCGGCGCATCGTTCCAAGAATTCGGTGCGCGGCCGCGTGGTGTCGGAACGCGATGCGGGGGATTTGGAAGATCATATCGTAACGTGGCCCAAATAATCCGCCCCGGGAATTTGGCCAGGGAGCAAGCAAGGGAGAAGAGCATTGTCGAATAAACCCGAAATTTTGAAAGGCGTTTTCGCCGCCGTGTTGACGCCGCTGAACGCGGATCTGTCGCCCAACGTGAAGGCCCAGGCGGGCCACGCCAAGTGGCTCCTGGAGAACGGCTGCGACGGCCTGGCCGTTCTCGGCACCACGGGCGAAGCCAATTCGTTCTCCGTTAAAGAACGCATTTCCATTCTCGAGGGCTTGGTTGCCGCCGGCGTGCCGGCGAAAACGATGATGCCGGGCACCGGCTGCTGCGCCATTCCCGACACCGTCGAGCTGAGCAAGAAGGCGGTCGAACTGGGCGCCTCCGGCGTGCTGATGCTGCCGCCGTTCTATTATAAAGGCGTCAGCGACGACGGTCTGTTCGCGGCGTATTCGGAAATCATCGAGCGCATCGGCGACGATCGCCTGCGGGTTTATCTCTATCACATTCCGCCGATGTCGCAGATGCCGATCAGCGTCGATTTGATCGAGCGTTTGGTGAAAGCCTATCCCGACACGGTGGTCGGCCTGAAGGACAGCTCGGGTGTCGTGGAGAACATGACCGGCATCGCGAAAAAATTCCCGGGCTTCGCCGTGTTCAGCGGTGGCGATCATTTGACGCTCGATCTAATGAAGGCCGGCGGCGCCGGCTGCATCACCGCGGTCTGCAACATCGCGCCCCATTGGCTGCAGGAGCTGTATCAAGGTTGGCAGGGCCCCAAGGCGCAGGAGCTGCAGGACCGCATGGCGAAACTGCGTGAGCTGGTCATCACCTGTCCGCAGGTGCCGGCGCTGCGCGCGATCGTGGCGCGCCATACCGGCGACGACGGCTGGCGCAAGTCGCGTCCGCCGTTGATGACCCTCGACGAGGCTCGCTATACGGAACTTTACAAGAAACTGGACGACTTCGGGCTCGCCATGCCCGGCTTGCTGGCCGCGGCCCAATAACGGTCCGGCGGGGGCGGCTTAAATGGGGAGGTTCAGGGAAAAGAGTATTTCCATGGACCTTGACGGCCGGCTCGTGCCGCTCACGATCCGGCGTCACCCCCGGGCCCGCAACCTCATCCTCCGCATCGAACCGACGATCGGCCCGATCGTCACGGTGCCCTGGCACACCCCGTTCGAGGAAGGCATCGATCTGGTCAAGCGCAAGGCGGTTTGGCTGCTGCGCCAGCTCGACGCCGAGCCGATCATGGTGCCGTTCGCCGACGGCGCCCGCGTGCCGCTGTTCGGCATCGAACGGATGATCCGCCACGCCCCTGGCGGCCGCCGCCCGGTGGTCGTGACCGAGGACGAATTCCAAATATCGGGGCGCGCCGAGCATCTGGCGCGCCGCCTCAAGGATTGGTTCAAGATTGAGGCGCGCCGCGTCATCGGCGACCGGGTCGACGATAAAACCACGTTGCTCGGCAAGCCAAACCGGCGCATCACGATCCGCGACACCCGTTCGCGCTGGGGGTCGTGCTCGGAAGACGGATGCCTCTCGTTTTCCTGGCGCCTGTTGATGCTGCCCGAACCGGTGTTCGATTACATCGTCGCTCATGAGGTCGCGCACCTGAAGGACCTCGATCACAGCCCGTCGTTCTGGCGGACGGTCGCCGAACTCACCGCCGAGGTCGACCGGGCGCGGGCCTGGCTCAAGAAACACGGCGACCGGGTTTTCTATTACGGCCGATGAAGCGTCCGATGAGACAGGCGCAAACCACGCTCAACATCACCGCGCCGCGCCGGGGCTTTCACGAAATCACGGCCGAGGTCGCGGGGTGGGCGGCCGGGCAAGGCATTGCGACCGGCCTGCTCACGCTGTTTTGCCGGCACACCTCGGCGTCCCTGACCATTCAGGAAAATGCCGATCCGGATGTTTTATATGATCTCGAACGCTTCCTCGATGCGCTCGCGCCGGAGGAGCCGTCGCTCTATCGTCACGCTGCGGAAGGTCCCGACGACATGCCCGCGCACGTCAAGGGCATGATCAGCGACGTCAGCCTGTCGATTCCGGTCACCCAGGGGAAATTGACTCTCGGCACGTGGCAGGGGATCTACCTGATCGAGCACCGCCGCCGCCCCCACGCCCGGCACATCGTTTTGCACCTGACGGGTGAATGAGCGGCGGGCTTATTAACCGGCCCTAACCCATGATCCGATCTAAGCCGCCGGTGCCAGCGCCCATTCGAGCTTGCCGTTGGCGTAGTAGCGCTTGTAGGCGGCATCGATGATCATGCGCAGCAATTCGCCGTAGGTCATGCCGGCGAATTCCGCCATCAGATTCATCTTGCCGTCCCAGCACCAACCCGGATTCGGATTGACCTCGAGCAGCTTGATCGCGCCGTTGGCATCCGCGCGGAAGTCGAAGCGGGCGTAATCCCGGCACCGCAGACGTTCGAACAGCGTCATCGAGTTTTCGATCAGATTGCGCTCGACGTTGATGTCGAGGCGCGCCGGGCGGTATTTGATCTGGTTCCAGTACGGCGAATCGGGCAGCCATTTCGATTCGTAGCCCAGGATTTTCGGCAGGTTCGCATCGAGTCCGCTGTAATCGACCTCGAGCACGGGCAGCGCTTCGAGCCCGAAGCCGGGGTTGCCGATCAACGACACGGTGTATTCGGAACCGCTGAGGTATTCCTGCACCAGAACCGGGCGGCCCGGCAGGATTTTGCGTAATCCGGTCAGATAGTCGACCATTTCCTCGGATGAATTCACCACGGCGTCCTTGGTGATGCCGATACTGCTGTCGCCGAACGCGGGCTTCATCAGGGCCGGGAACACCGACGGCAGCGTCGCCGACTGGTCGTCCGCCTTGATATAGGTTTCGAGCGGCACCGGCAGATCGAGCGCCACGGCAACGGCGCGCGACAGCGCCTTGTCGTAGCACATGCCGAGGCAGGCGGGGCCCGCACCGGTATAGGGAATGCCGAGCATCTCCAAAAGCGCGGGCACGTGCAGTTCGAGGAAGGCGTCGTTGTTGAAACCCTCGTCGCAGAGATTGAGGATCAGATCGGGCTGCCGGCTGCGCAGGTCGTTATAAAGCGTCGCGTGATTGTCGAGATAGCTGAACGTATATCCCTCGATGGTTGCGAGCGCTTCCTTGAGCTTGTTGATGGTCTCGAAGTCCTCGGGGTTGAACTTGCCGCCCTTCTTGACCGGATCGGGTAGGCGCGGATCGCCCATCACGACCGTCACGTTGACCGAGGCCTTCTTGGCGGGCCGCTGCACGGCGGTCTTGCGCGGAGCGACCGATGTGATGAACAGGCGGTTGGCCATCATGCCGAGGTCCTGGCCGCGGTCGGA
>JAVJPD010000285.1:0-8414 GCA_040216475.1 Rhodospirillales bacterium | reverse complement strand
CTGGATTTCTTCGGGGCCGGGCTCTAGTATCCGCCTAAAGCATTCAACAAACACGAAAACCCGGGAGGAGACCCGTGCGCGCAACACCGATCAAAATGTACGACCTGGCCGGGGCGGACCCGGATATCCGCTTCAGCCCGCCGTGCTGGGGCATCAAGATGACGCTCGCGCACAAGGGCCTGGATTTCGAGACGGTTCCCTGGCGGTTCACGGAAAAGGACGAAATCGCCTTTACCGGGCAGGGGCGCGTGCCGGTGATCGTCGACGGCGAGCGAAAGATGCACGAAAGCTGGGACATCGCGCTCTATTTCGACGAGACCTATCCCGACAAGCCGGTGATGAAGAGCGCCGCGGTGCGCGCGTCGGCGCGGTTCGTCAAGGAATGGGCGGAGAACGTTCTGCAGGCGGCGATCCGGCCGCTGATCCTCGAGGATATCTACGACTGTATCCATGAAAAGGACAAAGCCTATTACCTGGAAAGCCGGACCAAGGCGATGGGCGGGCCGATCGAAACCTGGTGCCCGGACCGCAAGGCGGCGCAGGCCAAATTGGACGCGGCGCTCATCCCGCTCGCCGAAACCTTGAAAGAAGTTTCCTATCTCGGGGGCGATGCGCCGAATTACGCGGACTACATGATCTTCGGACGCCTGCAATGGGCGCGCGTGGTGATGCGCGAGCCGGTGGTGCCGACCGAGGGCGGCGGGCCGATCGCCGACTGGTTTCAGCGTTTGCTTGCGGCGCACGGCGGTTTTGCCGGGCAAGCGCCGACCGTGCGCGGAAAGTAAGACATAAAACGACAACGAACGCCCGAAAGGGCATCTACGAAGGGAGCAAGACTCACATGACCTTGATTCTGTCGAACGAGGAAATCGATAAAATTCTGACCATGCCCGATTGCATCGAGGTTTTGGAGGATGCCTACGCGGAATATGCTGCCGGGCGCGGCGTCGTGCGCGCGCGCACCGATACCCTGGCGCCGACCGCGATGGAGGGCGCCGTGTATGCTCTGAAATCCGCCGACGGCATCGCCCCCAAGTACAAGACCGCCGCGGTGCGGATCAATTCCGACGTCGTCACCAGCCCCGTGATCAACGGCACGCCGCGCCGGGTCAAGGTGCCGGCGGCCCCCGGCAACCGCTGGGTCGGCCTGGTGCTGCTGTTCGACACCGACACCGGCGAGCCCAAGGCGATCTTCCCCGACGGGATCATGCAAAGAATGCGGGTCGGCGCCACCAGCGGCCTCGGCGCCAAGTACCTCGCGCGCAAGAATTCCAAGGTCGTCGGCATGATCGGTTCCGGTTTCCAGGCGGGCTCGCAGTTGATGGCCGTGTGCGCGGTGCGCGATATCGAAACCGTGCGCGTTTACAGCCCCAGCAAGGAAAACCGCGAGGCGTTCTGCCGCGAATGGGGCGAGCGCATGAACGTCGCGCTGCAGCCCGTCGACTCGGCGGAGAAGGCCATGAAGGGCGCCGACATCGGGCTCTGTTCATCGAGCGCGCTCGATTACATCTTCTTCGAGAACATGATCGAGCCGGGCATGCATTACACCAGCATCAAACTGCCGGAGATCGACCCCAAGGCCGCCTTGAAGGCCGATCTTTTGTTCATACATAACTATGAGGGCAAGCAGCCGCTGCTGACGACCGACGACGTCGAGGTGCCGGAAAAGGTGCGCGGCCGCGAGGACGACGTGAAGGCGGCCATCGATTTCAAGACCCGGCCGACCCTATTCGATCTGATCTCGGGGAAGGAAAAGGGCCGCACGTCGGACGATCAAACCACCTGCTTCCTGAACAACACCGGCACCGGCTACCAATTCGCGGCGGTCGGCGCCGTGGTGGTGAAAAAGGCGCGCGAGCTCGGCGTCGGCAACGAATTGCCGACCGAATGGTTCACCGAGGACGTGCATCCGTAATCGACGCGAGAGGCGATGACCGGACGTTATGGAAAGTTGCTGGCGGTGGTTCTGGCGCTCGTGGCGCCGGGCGCCGCCGGTTCGGCGTTCGCGCAAACCCTCGATGACGCGCAGCGCCAAGCCCTGGAGCGGCAAAATCTCGAACGGCAGGAACGCGACCTGACGGCCGGCATCCGCGAACGCAACGCCCGCCTTCAGACATTGGAGCGGGGAATAGGCGCCCTGGAGCGCAATAAGGACAAGGCCTCGGCTACGGACCGCGGCAAGTCGGCACGTTACAACGCCAGGATCAACCGGCTGAAGGATGAGCGCAGCCGCCTGCACAAGGCGAACCAAGCCGATATTCTCGAGCGCAACCGATTGCGGGGAAAGCGCTGAGGGCTAAATACCGCCGACGATGTTTTTTCCGGCAAGCTCGTCGATCATATCGTCCTTGTAGCCCAATTCCTTCAGGATGGCGCGCCCGTCGCCGCCCGTCGTCGGAACGTCATGGCGCACGCCGAAGCGCCGTCCGGCCATCTCGAAGGGCAGCGCCGGCAGCTTGGTCTCGTTGCCGCCCGGCACGGTGACGCCGAGCAGGCCGTTCGAGGCGTTCAGGTGCGGATCGTCGAACAATTCGTGCGGCTTGGTGATCGGCGCGAAGGGCAGGCCGGCGTCCTCGAAGATATCCATGATCTCCTGTTTGCTGCGTTCGGCGCAGATGGCCCGCACCACCGGGATTACCCGGTCGCGGTTTAAGGTGCGTTTGTTGTTGGTATTCAGGGTTTCGTCCGCCAACAGGTCGTCGCGGCCGAAGGTCCGGCAGAATACTTCCCATTGGGTATCGGTGACGACGCCGAGAAACACCTGTTCGCCGTCCTTGGTGTCGAAGATGTCGTAGACGGCCCAGGAGGCGAGGCGTTCGGGCATCGGCGAGGCCGGCTTGCCGGTCACCGCGTATTGCGCCATGTGCTGGCCGACCAGCATCGCGCAGGTTTCGAACAACGCGCTCGAGATTAGTTGTCCGTGGCCGGTGCGATCTCTTTCCCGTAAGGCCGCCAGGATACCGACGGTGCCGAACAGGCCGCCCATGATGTCGTTGATCGAGGTGCCCGCGCGCAGGGGCCGCCCCGACGGGCCGGTCATGTAGGCGAGTCCGCCCATCATCTGCACCACTTCGTCGAGCGCGGTGCGGTGATCGTACGGGCCTTGCAAAAATCCTTTCAGCGAACAGTAGATCAGTCCGGGTTGTTCTTTCTTCAGCGCCTCATAGCCGAGGCCGAGCTTGTCCATGGCGCCGGGGCGGAAATTCTCCGTGATGACGTCGGCGGTGGCGATCAGGTCGCGCACGATCTTCATGCCGGCCTCGGACTTGAGATCGACCGCGAGGCTGCGCTTGTTGCGGTTGAAGTAGGTGAAGAAACCGGCGCCGGCGCCGGCGATGTTGCGGGTCTTGTCGCCGTCGAGGGGCTCCACCTTGATCACGTCCGCCCCCATGTCGGCCAGGACCAGGCCGCAGGTCGGCCCCATGACCATGTGGCAGAATTCGACGACGCGGACGCCGTTGAGGGGTAGGGGCGCCGTTTCCGGGCTTTTGCCGTTCATTGATCCTCCCGCCGGAATTGATTCATGCGATTTGATGCTATAATGCTCCGGCACAAGGAGGCACTCAATGGCGCAGATTCCTGAAGATATCGACGTATTCATCAGCGAGGTGGGTCCGCGCGACGGCCTGCAGAACGCCAAGGGCATCATGGCCACGAAAGACAAGCTCGCCTGGATCGAGGCGGAAGCGGCGGCCGGCGTGCGCGAGATCGAAGTGTGCTCGTTCGTGCCGCCGAAGCTGATCCCGGCGATGGCGGACGCCAACGAGGTGACGAAAGCCGCGCTCAGGATCGGCGGTCTGACGGTTCTCGCCCTGGTGCCGAACTATCGCGGCGCGGAAAGCGCCTTTAAAGCGGGGGTTCACAAGATCACGATTCCGATTTCCGTCAGCGAAAGCCACAGCATCGCCAACGTGCGCAAGAACCACGCCGAGATGCTCGACGAGGTGCGCCGGATTTGCGAGCTGCGCGATAGCTTGCCCGATGGGTATCGGCCATCTGTCGAAACCGGCCTGCCGACGGCGTTCGGCTGCTCGATCGAAGGCAAGGTGCCGGAATCCCAGGTCGTCCGTTTGGCCGCCGCCGTGGCGAAAGCCGGGGTCGACGAGATCGGCCTGTCCGATACGGTCGGCTACGCCAATCCGGCGCAGATCAAGAGCGTTTTCAAGGCCGTGCGGGCCGAGATCGGCGACAAGCTCGGCGGCGCGCATCTGCACAACACGCTCGGCCTCGGGTTGGCGAACGCCTTCGCGGCCCTTGAGGTCGGCGTGCGCACGTTCGATTCCTCGCTCGGCGGCCTCGGCGGCTGCCCGTTCGCGCCCGGCGCCTCGGGCAACGTCGTGACCGAGGATCTGGTGTTCATGTTCGAGGCGCAAGGTTTGCGGACGGGGATCGATCTTGAAAAGTTGATGGCCGTGCGCGACATTGTGGCCCGCGCGCTGCCCGACGACGAGCTTTACGGGTATGTGCCGAACGCGGGCGTGCCGAAGGGCTTCAAACAGGCCGCCGCATAACGACGACCGCACAACGAACTTCAGGGAGACGGACCATGACCTTATCGATCAAACCCTTATCGGATGCCTTCGGCGTAGAGGTCGAGGGGATCGATTTGAGCGGGCCCATCGACGAGGGCATGAAAACGACGATCAACAAGGCGTTCGTCGACGGCGCCGTCATCGTGTTTCGCGATCAGCACCTGGAGCCGAAACAGTTCCTCGCGGCCGCCGAGAAATTCGGCGTGCCGTTGGAGCAGCTATTGACCCGTAATCAGATCAAGGATTGCCCGCAGGTAAATTTTATTTCGAACCAGGAAAAAACCGCCGACGGCAAACCCAATCTCTTGGGGCAAACCTGGCATACGGATCATTCGTTCTGGCCGAACCCGCCGAAGGCGACGATGCTGCACGCGATCACGCTGCCGGCGTCGGGCGGGGATACCTGCTTCGCCGACATGCGTCTGGCGTATGAGACGTTGCCGGAGTCCCTGCGGGCGCGGATCAGCGGTCTGAAGGCGGTTCATGCCTATCGCGAGGACCGTAAGCCGCCGTCGGTCGAGGAGCGCGCCCGCGCGGTGCAGGAAAAGGCTTCCGAAGCCGAGGACGGCATGGTGCATCCGGTGGTGCGGACCCATCCGGACACCGGCAGGCAGGCGATTTACATCAATCCGCTGCGGATCAAACGGTTCCTGGGGTTGTCGCCGGACGCGAGCGCGCGTCTGGTCGAGGAACTGACCGAGCATGCCACCCGCGAGGCGTTCGTTTACCGCCACAAATGGCGGCCGGGCGACGTGGTGATGTGGGACAACCGCTCGGTCATGCACATGGTCGACGTCAATTACGACATCACCCAGCCCCGGCTGCTTCACCGCATCATTCTCGAGGGCCAGCGCCCCGTTTAATCAGGATTTTTTATCGTCCGGCGATAGCGGGCTATCATCGGCATCGCTGCCCGTGGAGCTTGAGGTTGCAGCCGAAGCCTCGGCAATGAATGCGGCCCGGCCCAGCGGCACCAGCCTGATCCCGGCGTTCGACAACGCTTCGAGCGCGCGGCGGTTGACGGCGTAGCGGCTTAGGAAATACTTGCTGCTCGGCACCCAATAGCGCAGGCCGAGAACGATCCCGCCGAACGAGAAATCGTGGATGCCGACTTGCGGCGCCGGGCTTTCGCTGAGTTCGGGCGACGCCTTCAGCGCGCCCGCGATGGCCTCCACGGCCTTGTCGGCGTTTTGATCGAAGGCGATGGCCAGCTCCGTCTCGACGATCCGGTTGGCGCTCGAATTGACGATGATCTCGCCGACGATTTGTTTGTTGGGAACGGTGATGCGTTCGCCGTCCTCGCCGACCAATCTGGTGGCGGCGAGGGAAACGTCCTCGACCACGCCGCTGACGTTCTTGATCTTGACCGTGTCGCCGACCGTGAACGGGCGGGCGAGGATGATGGCGAGTCCCGCGCCGTAGTTCGCCAGCGGCCCCTGAATGGCGAGGGTCGCGCCGAACACCGATGCACCGGCCAGGGCGACGAGCGGCGCGATGCTGATGCCGAAATTGCCGAGCGTGATGATGACGATCACGATGACGACGAGCAGCCGGACGATCCCGCCGGCGAACTTGACCAGGGTGGGGTCAAGATCCTTGCGTTCGAGGAGGCTTTTGATTTTCGCGGCACACCAGCCGGCGATCTTGATGCCGATGATGAAGAAGACCAACGCACCGAGAATTTGAAAGCCGTACTTGACGGCGAACTCGATGATGGCATCGACGAACTTACTCAACGCTTGGACTTGTTCTTCCACGGGGGGCTCCTTAGGCGGGCGTAGCGTGGCCCTATCTTTTCCGATCCGGGTGTGGCTGGCAAGTCCCTGATACGTTTGAGTTAATCGGCGCTGGGACGGTGTTGATTCAAATCAAAGCATTCCGCCGCGTTTTTTGGGATTCTCGGAGAAGTTATCAGCGGTTAACCGGAGGATGACCATGGTCGAAAAAACCCATACGCCGCCGCAAGCGCCTTCCCAGGCGGGAGATTGGTGGACCGGCTTTCTGGACCCCTTGAAGGGGATCGGCTCGAAAATCTCGAATTTTTTCGCTCCCAACGCGGAAGCGTCGGCGACGGATGATCTTTACGAAATTGCCGTCGAATTACCCGGCGTCACCGAGAATGACATCGACATTACGCTGCACGACGGCGTTCTGACCGTTCGCGGCGAGAAGAAGTTCGAGCGCGAGGAGAAGGGCAAGACGTTCTATTTCTCGGAACGCGCCTACGGCGCCTTTCATCGTTCGTTCCGATTGCCAGCGGACGTCGACGAAAGTAAGGTCAGTGCCTCGTTCAAGGACGGCCTGTTGACGGTCAAAGTCCCGAAGGCGGCAGCCATGCCGGAGGCCTCGAAGAAAATCAAGATTTCACGGGGATAAATTAACGCGAAGACACGATACGGAAAGAGCCGTCCGCGGGACGGCTCTTTTTTTATTCGCGGACGCGGCTTTATATTCGCGGACGCGGCCTGCGTTATTTTGCCTTTTCGGGCTTGCTATCGGACTTGCCGGCGGCCGTGTTGAAATTCAGCACGAACGGATCGGAACTTTCGTTCGCCAATACGTTGGTTTTACCTTCGTCCAAAACCGGTACGAGCGAAGAGATCACGAACCATCCGACGAAGAGTACGATGCCCCAAACCGGTATGATCGCGGAAATGATCAAAAGCAGATTCTTTTTCGATCTCTTTTCCATGCCGTCGTCATCGTCTTGTAGAGCCATATTTCCCCCCGAAGTTCTGCAAACAATGTTGCAAACTGCACTTGAAGCACTACTCGCTGCCCTGCCGCAGACGGTTTGAATTTTAATTTGTATTTCACGTAATCCGGTTCGATGCCCGCCGGTTCATGGGCATTTTCCGGTAACGGTTCAATGTGCCGACGATTGCGGCGGTAGCCTGTTCGCCGTGTCCTCTCCTTTGGGTGCGTCCGATTTGGCCTGCGATCTTTCCAGCGCGGCAACCTTGTTGATCAGGGCATTCAAAGTGGCGGTATTTTTTGCCGTTTCCGTCCTCAACCCTTGAATGTGAGCTTTGACGAACTCCACGGACAGAGCCTGTACCTTCGTCAAGGCGATCCAAGCAACGATGGTTCCCGCAATACCGATAACGATTGCCGTAATACCGATAATGATTGCCATGTCGCATAAATCTCCGTGTGAGTCCAGTAAAACTTAGACGTTTAAAGACTGATTTCTAAATATTACCGGATACGTTTCGTCAACCGAACACAATACCTTGACTCATGCCGGCAGCGGTTCCGGCCACGGTCCGACAAACTTTGAGGAGTCTCCCGGCCTTCGTCAATAGTCTTTGCCGGAGCCGCGCCGGCCTTAGATCGGATCATGATTGATCGGCCCTCTCCCGGCTCCGATAAATCATGTGAATCCGATCTGCATCAATGAGTTAGAGCAGATTCACATGGTTGTCGGTTCGCCGTCGTTGAATAATGACAACCCGACAACCACGATCTGCTCTAAGAAACTTGGTACTTTTTCACGAAATCCCAGTTGATGTCGTAGCCGAATCCCGGCTTGTCGTTCAGATACAGGAACCCGTCCTTGATCACGGCTTTTTCCGTGAACATGCCGTTGTGCCAGATCGGGTTGCGTTCGGGATCGCCGTGCGATTCGGCGATGAAAGCCGCGCGCGGGAAGGCGGCGAGCAGATGCCCGTGCATTTCCGGCGCTTGGTGCGGCGCGATTCTGACGCCGTTCTGCTCCGCCATGTTGGCGATCCGCAGGTGTTCGGTGAAACCGGAATGGCGGGTCGAGTCGATCTGGATGAATTTGATGCCGCCGTTGAGGATGAAATCCCGCGCGGCGAAACGGTCCATCAGGCGCTCGCCGTGGGCGACCGGAATCGACGTCGCGGCGGCCAGTTTGGC
>JAVJPD010000284.1:0-4012 GCA_040216475.1 Rhodospirillales bacterium | reverse complement strand
CCCCAGGAACAGGAACGAGCCGATGGGCCGGCGCGCGTCCTGCAGGCCGGAGCGCGCCCGGCGCACCGCGTTGGAGACCGCCGAGAGCGCTTCTTCCTGGCCGATCACCCGCTTGCGCAGGTTCTCTTCCATGTGCAGAAGCTTCTCGCGCTCGCCCTCGAGCATCTTATCGACCTGAATGCCGGTCCAGCGCGACACCACCGCCGCGATGTGCTCGGGCGTCACCGCCTCGTCCACCATGGTGTTGCCGTCGTGACTTTCGGCGTCCTGCAATTTCGCTTCGAGTTTCGGAATTAAATCGTATTGCAGCTCGCCGACCTTTTCGTAAGACCCCTCCCGCATGGCCTTGTCGACCGCGATGCGCGCCTGATCGAGCTGTTCCTTGATCTTGGTGGCGTCGGCCAGCGCGGATTTTTCCTTCTGCCATTCGCCGGTCAAACCCGCCGAACGCGCCTCGAGATCGGTCAATTCCTTTTCGAGAGTCCGCAGGCGCTCCTTGGAGGCCTTGTCGGTTTCCTTCTTCAAAGCCTCGCGCTCGATCTTGAGCTGGATGATGCGCCGGTCCAACTCGTCGATCTCCTCGGGCTTCGAATCCACTTCCATGCGCAGCCGGCTCGAGGCCTCGTCCATCAAGTCGATGGCCTTATCGGGCAGGAAGCGGTCGCTGATGTAGCGGTTCGACAGGGTCGCCGCCGACACCAGGGCGGCGTCCTGAATCCGAACGCCGTGGTGCATCTCGTACTTTTCCTTCAGGCCGCGCAGGATCGAGACGGTGTCCTCGACCGTGGGTTCGGGAATGAACACCGGCTGGAAGCGCCGCGCCAGGGCCGCGTCCTTCTCGACGTGCTTGCGGTATTCGTTGAGCGTGGTCGCGCCGACGCAGTGCAATTCGCCGCGCGCGAGCGCCGGTTTCAACAGGTTCGAGGCATCGACCGCGCCTTCCGCCGCGCCCGCGCCGACGATGGTGTGCATCTCGTCGATGAACAGCACGAACTCGCCGGCGCCGGCGGTGATCTCGTTCAACACGGCCTTCAACCGTTCCTCGAATTCGCCGCGGTACTTGGCGCCCGCCACCAAGGCGCCCATGTCGAGCGCCATCAGTTTCTTGTTCTTCAGGTTTTCGGGAACGTCGCCCTGGACGATGCGTTGCGCCAAGCCTTCGACGATCGCGGTCTTGCCGACGCCGGGCTCGCCGATCAGCACCGGGTTGTTCTTGGTGCGCCGCGAGAGCACCTGGATCGTGCGGCGGATCTCCTCGTCGCGCCCGATCACCGGATCGAGCTTGCCCTCGGCCGCCTGCGCGGTCAGATCGACCGCATATTTTTTCAGCGCATCGTACGAATCCTCGGCCGAGGCGCTGGTCGCCTTGCGGCCCTTGCGCACGTCCTCGATCGCCGTGTTCAGATTTTGCGCCGTGAGTCCGGCATCGCCCAGCGCCTTCGCCGCCGGCGTGCCGGCCGCCAGCGTCAGGGCGAGCAGCAGCCGCTCGACGGTCACGAATGAATCGCCCGCCTTCTCGGCCACCTGCTCGGCCTGCTCGAACAGCCGCGCGGTCTCCTGGGACAGATAAATCTGCCCGGCGCCGGACCCTTCGACCTTGGGCAGCTTGCCGAGTTCCGCCTCGCACGCGAGCGACGCCTTCTTCGGTTCGGCCCCGGCGGTCTGCATTAAATTGGCGGCCAGGCCCTCCTTGTCGTCGAGCAAGACTTTAAGAATATGGAGCGGCGTCAGTTGCTGATGCCCCGTCCGCTGGGCCAGGGTTTGCGCGGATTGCACGAAGCCCCGCGACCGCTCGGAATATTTTTCGAAATCCATTCAACCGATCCTTCCCCGGTCCTTTTCATGACGGAGTGCCGTGCGCCTGCCGGAGGCCGCTCGAAACTCCTCATCCCCGCCGGAATTAAGTCCGGCGCGGTCATCCCCGCCGGAACGCGTCCAGCCCGACGCCCCACCGCATGATACGCCGGCGGCGCTTACCGCTAAATATGGCTTGAAAACGGAAGGGCGCAAGGCAATGCCGGCAAAGAATCGCCTGCCGCCGCCGGGACTCTCCCGGCGCCTCGCTTGAATTCGATTACGTCGTTAAAAAAACGCCTTGGTGGCCTGCGGGAAGTCTCAGGCCGCCGGCTGTTCTTGCTGCTGCTCCTGAGACGAAACGTTCTCGACGCTCTCGCCCGTCTCTGAAATCGGCACCTCGCCCGCTTCGCCTTCGGCCCGGCCGTCCTGACCTTCGAAACGGACGCCGCCGTTGGCACGGCCTTCGATATTCAACATGCGGAAATAATGCTCGGCATGCTGAAAAAAGCCTTCGGCCGCGATGCGATCTCCCGCGGAAAGGGCATCCCGGCCTAACGCTTGGTATTTGTCGTAGACCTGTTGTGCCGTACCGCGGATTTTACCATCCGGACCGCTGCTTTCGAAGCTTTGGTTTCTGCCCGGATGACGCTTCCCGTTGCCGCGTGAACGCGGCCGTCGCTGATTTGGTTTCATGGTTCCTTTTTCGTAGCCCGTTTTGGTTTTTTTGTTCGACACACACGCTCCCCCAACGAGCGAAGACCGCAGGATCAAAATCCGATTTTCGATTTCGATTCAGGGTAGGGAGCGAAGATGTGTGAAAGCACCCTCAGGTGCGTTCCCCCGTGATCCTCAAGATCACCTAGGCCTTCAACTTAGTCGGGTTTCACGGTCATTCCAACCCTTTTTTTAGCGCACCCGCCGATCCGAAAAGACAGATCACCGGGGCATCCGCCGGGCCACGACGCACCGTGGACAGCCCGACAAATCTTCTTTAATTTCAATAACTTGCATGGACGAGTCCGTAAGGATTTCGGCGACCGCCGCGCCTTGCCCGGCGCCGATTTCAAACGCAACCATGCCATGCGCGGACAACAAGACCCCAACGCCCGGCGCGAGTTCGCGATAGGATTCGAGACCGTCGGCGCCGCCCGCCAACGCGCCGCGCGGCTCGAAGCGCGACACCTCCGGCATCAATTCATCGATCTCGCCTTCGGGAATGTAGGGCGGATTGCAGACGATCACGTCGAAACAACCCGACAGGGCATCCGACAACGCACCCGTCCAATCCATCGCGACGAAACGCGCACGATCGGACAAATTCAGTCGCGAGGCATTCTCGGCTGCGACCGACAACGCCGCCGTGCTGCGGTCGATACCGATGCCGGTCGCGTTCGGATATTCATCCAGAATCGACAACAGCAGGCACCCCGAACCGGTGCCGAGGTCGAGCGTGCGCACGGGCGCATGGCGGTCGGCACACCGTTCCAGCACCGCCTCGATCAAGGTTTCCGAATCCGGGCGCGGCACCAGCGTCGCCGGCGATACCCTGAACACGTGTTTCCAAAACCCCCGCTCGGCCAGAATATGCGCCATCGGTTCGCGGCGCAGGCGGCGGTCCATCAGGGCCCGCAGCGCGCCTTGCTCGGCCTCGCTGAGGGGCCGCTCGGGTTCGGACAAAACGCCGTAATCGCCGAGAGACAGGGCCCGTTCGAGCAACAGCCGGGCGTCCAGGCGGGCGGTTTCGATCCCGGCCCGGGCCAGGCTGTCGCTCGAGCGATCGAACGCGTCCGCGACGCTGATCGTCATCAGCGCACCTCCGCCAGACGGCGCGCCTGATCCTCGGCGGTCAGGGCGTCGATCAATTCATCCAGTTCGCCGTACATGACCCGATCCAGCTTATGAAGCGTCAGCCCGATCCGGTGATCGGTCACGCGCCCTTGCGGGAAGTTGTAGGTCCGGATGCGCTCGGAACGGTCGCCCGAGCCGACCTGGCTTTTGCGGTTCGCGGCCCGCTCGGCCTCGCGCTTCTGGCGTTCGTGTTCGTAAAGGCGGGCGCGCAGCACGCGCATCGCCTTGGCGCGGTTCTTGTGCTGGGATTTCTCGTCCTGCTGGCTGACCACGATGCCGGTCGGGATATGGGTGATCCGCACCGCCGAATCGGTCGTGTTCACCGATTGGCCGCCGGGGCCGCTGGAGCGGAACACGTCGATGCGCA
>JAVJPD010000283.1:0-1577 GCA_040216475.1 Rhodospirillales bacterium | reverse complement strand
GGCCGCGCCGGCGGCGCCGGCAGCCCCGGGGTCGCCGAACCCGCCCGTTGCGGCGCCGAAGCCGCCGCTCGGGTCGCCGAATTGCGCCAATTGAACCTTGCCGACCTGCTCGTGAAACCGCTGCCAGTCCTCAAGGCGTTTGGAAAGAAAATCGACGCCCGCCGGGTTTTTCGTCAGGGACGCGTATTGCCGGAGATAGTTGCGGGATTGCTCGGGCCGGTTGAGAGCGGCCATGACCATCGCGGATGCCCGCAGACTCTTGGCGTCGTTTTTGTTCAGTTCGCGCAGCCGTTTCAGGGCGCCGGCCGCCGAAACGGGGTCCTGGGCGTAATAGGACGCATACGCGAGATCGTAGAGCAGGTCCGGATTGTCGCTTTTGTAAAGCACCGCGTCGGCGAACGTTTTCTGTGCGCCGGTGTAGTTTCTGTTGTCAAGCTGCAGCATCCCCAGGTAATACCGGGCGACCCAATTCGTCGGATCGAACTGAATCGCGAGTTTGTACCCTTCCATGGCCAAAGTGTATTTGGAGGCATCGTCCAGATCGCCCATTCGGTGATAGGTATAGGCATTCAGGAATTGCAGGTACGAATTGGTGATGTCGAGCTTGAGCGCCTGATTGAAGGCGAGCGACGCTTCTTCGAATTTGTTTTCCTCGAGCGCCTTGATGCCCTGCGCGGCCAGTTGGCGGGGTTCGGTATCGAGTTTATCGAGCGGGATATGCTTGGACAGCCGAAGCCCGGCCGGGCCGTTTTGCCCGGCCGTTCGCGGGTCCGGCGCGGCCGTGCCGTCGAAGGCGCCGGCCATGCCGTCGAGCGTTTGGCACCCGCTCAGGATCGACAGGCCGAAACCGGCCAGACAGACCGTGCGGACCAATGCTCGACCGTAAACGGTATGGCCGCTAATCCCCCGCATCGAATTGATTTCCCCCTGAGTTTCCTGCCTAGTCCGGCTCTTATTCGGGCTTAATGCCGTGCTTCGCGTAAAATCGTTTGGCGCCGTCATGTAAGGGAATCGTCAAACCGTCGGTCATTTTTTTCAAGGTTATCGATTTCAGCGCCGGATGAACGTTGCGAAACTTATCCAAGTTTCCAAACGTGGAATTCATTACATTGAAGATCGTGGACGGATGCACTTTGCTGGTCGAAAACATGATGGCCTGATAGCCGAAGGTTTGAATGTCGTCCGGCGTGTCCGTGTACATTTTTCCGGGAATTTGTTGCGTCGCCGAATACGGCAAAATCTTGATCAAGCCCTCGATGTCCGCCGGCGGGAAGTTGAATATGGCACCGTTGCATTTCGAGATCATGTCTTCGTAAAATTGCGCCGGATGTCCGAGAATTTCCAAGAGAATGTCGATTTTGTTGGAACAAAACGCCTCGCCCATTTCCTTGGTCGACAGTTCCGTCAATGTCGGGAAGTCGTTCGGCGTCCATTTTTTGTATTCGAACAGCTTTTCCGCCATGGCACGGTTGCCGGAGCCCCGGTTGCCGAAATTGAAGCGTTTGCCGGCGAATTCGTCGAGGGTTTTAATGTTGAGGTCTTTCTTGACGACGATGCCGACCGGCATCGCATACAGG
>JAVJPD010000282.1:0-1446 GCA_040216475.1 Rhodospirillales bacterium | reverse complement strand
CAAAACGATCCTCAGGCTCAACGGTATCTTCAGACGGTTGGGATAGGGGCGAATGATCGCACCCAAGCGCTTCAAATCGGACGCGGCCTCGACGACCTTGCCTTCGTTGTCCAGCAACACGGCCCGCCAGAACTTGCCTTCGTCGTTATCGTTCAGGCTCTGATCGGCGAACGCCGCCTTCGCTTCCGGCAACCGGCCCATCAGATAATTGGCGATGCCATCCATCAGGTTGTATTCCGGCTCGGCCTTCACCGCCGGACGGTCTTCGCGGATGCGCTGCAGGACGGCGAGCGCTTCCGCGGCGAACCCGTGCGCCAGGAACAGCCGCGCCAGGCCCAAGCGGGCCTCCTCCTTCAAGGATTGGCCCTTGGCGGTCGCGACCGCCAACTGCTGTTTCTGGCGATCCGCCCGCATGGTTTCGATCGTGCTGCTGCGCCAACGATTCAGATCCATCGCCCGGGTCAATTCCCGGATCACGCCGCCCTTGTCCTCGGCGGCGGCCACGGCCGCGGCCGCGGCGACCGGGGTCAGATCGAAGCGCGATTGGCTGGTGACCTCGACGCCCTGGCGTAATGCCCTGACGCGCATGTCGTCGATCAGCGGCTCGACCACCACGCCCTGCGCCGAGGGCAGGACCATCGCCTGGACGTAGCGGTGGTTTTGCAGCACGCCGTGGCCCAAGGGAATGACCGGCACCACGACCAAGTTGTCGCCGACCAGGGGATCGTTCACCACGATGGCCTCGCCCGGCTCGGGCACCGGCACGAACAGCCGCGCGCCGACCGGCGAATTGGGCTGCGGCTTCAACTCGATCGGAACCTGCGGCCGGAGCGGCTGTTTGCGAAAATCCAGAATCCAGGCCAGGCCGTCGCGCTTCAGGCTGGGATTGATGCCGGCGACGGTTTCCATGCGCAGAATCGTCGCGCCTTGCGCGGGCCGCTGCTCGATGCTCTTCAGAACGTTGCCGCCGGCCTTGCGCAACGTATCGATCGCGACCGGGCTCGGCTTGTCGAAAATCGCCCACAGATAACCGGCGCGGCGGAAAACGGCCGCGGCGACGGGCTCGTCCCAGTTGAAGCGCAATTGCACGCCCTTGCCCGACCCTACGGCCGCCGCGGTCGCCTGGACCGTCACGGCGGCGGGGCCGGCTTGCTTCGCCGGCTTCGTTTGCGGGGCGCCTGCATCGGATGCGCTCTTCGCCGCCGCCTTGCCCGGCGTACCGGCTTGCGCCGCCGCCGGTTCGGGAATCAAGGGGATCGGTTTCGGCCCCTGTTTCGCGGCGGCCTGGGCAGGGGACTGGGCCGCGGCTTTCTTCCGCGCCGACGCCTTCGCCTCGGCGACGTCCGCCGGATCGGCTTTTCGCGTTCCCGGCGCCATCACGTCGACGACGACCTTGTTGCCGGCGTAGAAGTGCTTCACCTGCGACGTCGGCGACGTCGAGATCGT
>JAVJPD010000281.1:0-2992 GCA_040216475.1 Rhodospirillales bacterium | reverse complement strand
CCGATCTCGCCCAAGAGTTGACCGCCGAGGAGTAGCGCCGTGCCGACGTCCGGATTCGCGCCCGCGGCAATGGCGGCGCCGCCGAGCAGCATCCCGAGCAACGAGGTCACCACGCTGCGGGTGATGACGTCGCGGGTGCGCGAAATATGGCCGCCCGCGATGTGGCCGGTTTCGTGAGCGATCACTCCGATGACCTGATTGGCGCTTTCGCTCCGGATCAAGAGGCCGGTATTGATGAAAAGCTTTTGGCCGTTGGCGACGAAGGCGTTGAGGGTGTTGTCGTTGACCAGAAAAATATCGACGGCGGACGGCTCGAGGCCGACCGCTTCGAACAGTGGCGCGGACAGCGTCCGGATGGTATTTTCGATTTCCGCATCCCGAATAAAGGACATCCGCTCTTCTTGGGCCTGGACGCGCGGGGCCGCCCCCAGAACAAAGACCGAGAGTGCCAGGAAATAGACGAAAAGCCGCTTTTTATGTGTCATTCATCCGCTCTGCACCGGAAAGGTAGAGATAGTGATCAGTTGCGTCAATTCGAGCGCCCGGCGGGGTATTATTTCGCGAAACCGGCCATGGCCACAATGACGGAATACCGGCAATGACCTTGAAGATCGCCAAACGCGGCATAATCTCACCCTTTATCGTTATGGACGTGATGCGCGCCGCCAACGAGCGTGCCGCGCGGGGCGGCGACGTGTTGCATCTGGAGGTCGGCCAGCCCGGCACGCCGGCACCCGCGCCGGTGATTGCGGCGGCGAAGGCGGCCTTGGAGTGCGAACGGCTCGGCTATACCGACTCGTTCGGGATGGGAACCTTGCGCGAGCGTATCGCCGGCCATTACCGGGATTACTATGGCGTGACCGTCGATCCGGCGCGGATCGTCGTCACTACGGGCTCCTCCGGCGGTTTCGTTCTGTCGTTTTTAAGCGCTTTCGAGGCGGGCGACCGGGTCGCGCTGGCGGCGCCGGGCTATCCCGCCTATCGCAATATTCTGCATGCGCTCGGCGTCGAGCCCGTTTTGATCCCGACCGGCCCCGAAACCAATTTCCAGCCGACGCCGGAGCTGATCGCGAAAACGGCGGGCACGCCGGATGGGCTGATCGTCGCGAGCCCGTCCAATCCGACCGGCACGATGATTCACGAAGCGGCATTCAAGAACCTGACGAACTTTTGCCGCGCCGAGGGTATTCGCCTGATCTCCGATGAAATCTATCACGGCATTACCTACGGCGAAAAAGCGCAAACGGCGCTGGCGTTGAGCGATGACGTCATCGTGATCAACAGTTTTTCGAAATATTTCTCGATGACCGGCTGGCGCCTCGGCTGGATGATCGTGCCCGAAGACATGTTGCGATCGATCGAATGCCTGTCGCAGAACTTTTTCATTTCGCCGCCGACGTTGTCGCAGATCGCCGGCGCGGCCGTGTTCGACTGCACCGCCGAACTGGACGCGATCGTCCGAGGATATGCCGCGAACCGTGCATTGCTTCTGCGGGAATTGCCGAAAGCGGGTTTCGATAAACTCGCGGCCGCCGAGGGGGCGTTCTATCTTTACGCCGATGTCGGCGCGATGACGAACGACAGTCCGGATTTCTGCAAACGCATGTTGGCCGAAACCGGCGTGGCGACGACGCCGGGCACCGATTTCGATCCGGAGCGGGGAAGCCGCTTTATCCGTTTCTCGTTTGCCGGTCCGCTCGCCGACATGCGGGCCGCCGCCGATAAGCTTATCGCCTGGCGGCGCTAGATCGGATCATCTATCCTTTCAGCGCTGCCACCAGCCGCGGCGTTGGCTGCCGGCATCGTCGGCGGGTTTCGTGGCGCCGACATCGATCACGGTCGTATGACTTTCCCGCGCGATCGGTTCGGGGGCCGGCTCGGGCTCGGGCTTAGGTTCGGGCTTCGACTCGACCGGGTCATCATGCCGTTCGGGTTGCGGCTCGGGCGACTCGGCTTCCGTCTCCGTTTTCATTTTCGCCTGTGTTTCCGTTTCCGTGGCGGCAGCCGGCGCAGCCTCTTCCTCGGCCGGTTCCGTTATGCGGTCTTGCGGCATATCGGCCGCAGTTTCGCCGGACTGTCCATTCTCCTGCATCTCGGTGCCTTCCGCGGCGGCGTTCTCGGTCTGCTCACGGCTCCGGCGCGAACGGCGGCGGCCGCCCCGGCGGCCCCGGCGGCGCGGTTTCGCCGCACCGTCCTTGCCTTCGGTGTTCTCCCCGCCGGCTTCGGCGTCTTCAGAAACGGCTTCGGCCATGCCGTGCTCGGCCCCAACGGCCTCTGCAGCCTCTGTGGCAGCGGCCTCTTCGTCGGCGGCCGTCTCCGCGTGGGCCTGCTCGGCGTCATGCTCGGCGTCATGCTCGGCGGCGCTCTTGC
Organism: Rhodospirillales bacterium; assembly: GCA_040216475.1. GTDB lineage: Bacteria > Pseudomonadota > Alphaproteobacteria > Rhodospirillales > CALINB01 > CALINB01. Next base: position 622 of record JAVJPD010000281.1, on the reverse strand, counting down.
GCCGGCGGCGCGGACGGCGGCGGCGTTTGCGGCCGCCTTCGCCTTCGGCGGTTTCCTCGTCGCGTTCCTTGTGCTCGGTTCTGTGCTCGGCCCGGTCGGCTTTGTGTTCGGTTTTATGGTCGGGCGCGGGAGTTTTTTCCCGCCGCTCGGATTTGTCCGCAGCATCGCCGCCGGTGGATTTATCCGTTTCGATATTGAAATCGGGATGAATCAGGGAATCGTCGTTGACGACCGCGATGCGGAGTCCGTGGCGTTCCTCGATGCTCTGTAGGGCGCCGCGTTTTTGATTGAGCAGATACAGGGCGACCGGGGCAGGTGCCCGAACGGTCATCGATCCGGCGCGGTGTTGGCTCGCTTCCTCCTCGATCGACCGCAAGACGGTCAGGGACGTCGATTCGACCGAACGGACGACGCCGGTACCGCCGCAGTGAATGCAGGCCTCGAAATTGGTTTCCATCAGGCTCGGGCGCAACCGCTGGCGGGATAACTCCAGCAGGCCGAAGTGGCTGATGCGGCCGATCTGGATGCGGGCCCTGTCGTCGGCCATGCAATCCTTCAGGCGCCGTTCGACCTGCGCGTTGTTGCGGTGGACTTCCATGTCGATGAAGTCGATCACGATCAG
>JAVJPD010000280.1:0-2338 GCA_040216475.1 Rhodospirillales bacterium | reverse complement strand
CGGGCAGCTGCCGAAGTTCGGCGAAGATTTGTTCAAAACCGAAAACGATTTCTGGCTCATCCCGACTGCCGAGGTGCCGCTGACGAATTTGGTCGCGAATGAGATATTGGAGGAGTCCGACCTGCCCAAGCGCATGACCGCGATGACCTGGTGTTTCCGCTCCGAAGCGGGCGCGGCGGGGCAGGACACCCGCGGCATGATCCGCCAGCACCAGTTCACCAAGGTCGAGATGGTGTCGATCGCGAATCCGAACGAGTCCGATGCCGAACTCGAACGCATGACCGCGTGCGCGGAAGACGTGCTCAAGCGATTGAAACTGCCGTACCGGGTGATCGTGCTCTGCGCCGGCGACATGGGTTTTTCCGCGCGCAAGACCTACGACATCGAGGTCTGGCTGCCGTCCCAGGACCGTTACCGGGAAATTTCCAGTTGTTCGAACTGCGGCGACTTTCAGGCGCGGCGCATGCGCGCGCGCTACCGGCCGAAGGACAAGAAGGACACGGCCTTCGTGCACACCTTGAACGGCTCGGGCCTGGCGGTCGGGCGCACCTTGATCGCGGTTCTGGAGAATTACCAGCAGGCCGACGGTACGATTGTCGTGCCGGAAGCCCTGCGGCCCTACATGGGCGGGTTGGAGGTCATTCGGGCCGATGGGGCGTGAGGCTCTGAATTTAAAGAAGGCGCGGGTGCTGATCTCGAACGACGACGGCGTGCACGCGCCGGGGCTGAAACTGTTGGAGAAGGCGATGCGCAAACTCGCCAAGGAGGTTTGGGTGGTCGCGCCCGAAACCGAACAAAGCGCCGCCAGTCATTCTTTGACGCTGCGCCGGCCGTTGCGCATTCGCAAACTGTCCGGGCGGCGCTTTGCCGTCGACGGTACGCCGACCGACGCGGTGCTGCTCGGTGTGAACCAGGTGATGCAGGGCAAGCCGCCCGATCTCGTGCTGTCGGGCGTCAACCGGGGCGGCAATCTCGGCGAGGACGTGACCTATTCGGGCACCGTCGCGGCAGCGATGGAGGGAACGCTGCTCGGGTTCCCGTCGGTCGCGCTCAGTCTGGTGACGGACGACCGCCGTCTCGCGAAATGGAGCACGGCGGAACACTGGGTCGGCCAGGTTATAGAGCGTTTGTGCACGGCGGTCTGGCCGGAGAACGTTTTGATCAACGTGAATTTCCCCGACGTGCCGGCGGCGCAGGTCAAGGATATCGAGGTGACCGTGCAGGGTCGGCGCAAGATCGGCAGCGAATTCGCCGAAGGGCGCGACCCCCGGGGCGAGGCGTATTTCTGGATCGGCGCTCAACGGAGCGAGGACCGTTCCAAACGCGGCACCGATCTCGAGGCCGTCAGCCGCGGCGCGATCGCGGTGACGCCCTTGTGCCTCGATCTCACGCATCGCCCGACGTTTAAATCCATGCAGGCGGCCTTCGCATGACCCCCGATTCACGCAAAATCCGTTTGATCCTCGATCTGCGCCGCAGCGGCGTCACGGACGCGCGCGTGCTGTCGGCGATGGAGCGTTTGCCGCGCGAGGTGTTCGTGCCGAAGCCGTTCCGCGATCACGCTTACGAAAACGTGGCGCTGCCGATCGGCTATGAGCAGACCCTGAGCCAGACCGTGGTGGTCGGGCAGATGTCGCAGGCGCTGAACGTCAGCCCGCGCATGAAGGTTTTGGAAATCGGTACCGGATCGGGCTATCAGGCGGCGGTGTTGTCGCAGATGTGCCGCCGCGTTTATTCGATCGAACGGCATCGGCCGCTGCTGCTGGAAGCGGAGGCCCGCTTCCGGGAGCTTGATATCAACAATATTACCACTAAATGTGGAGACGGCACCCTCGGTTGGCCCGAACAGGCCCCGTTCGAGCGGATCATCATTACCGCGGCGGCGATCGATGTGCCGGTTTCGTTGGTGGATCAATTGGCGGTAGGCGGCTTGATGGTCGTGCCGGTCGACATGGACGGAAAACAGCAGCAACTCATCCGCGTGCAGCGGACCGAAGACGGCGCCGAAACGACGGATTTGGGTTCCGTGCGGTTCGTCCCTTTGATGGAAGGGATGGCGGCGGAATGACCAGGACGCTTCCGGTTCGGGCCATGGAACGCATGATCGCGATGATCGCGGTCCTGGCCGTGGCCGGGTGCGGTTGGGCCGAATGGCCGCCGCCGGGCTACAAGTCGGGCTCGTATGCGCCGCGTCCCGTGTATCAGGCGGACGGTGCATCCCGCGTCCCGGGCGATCAGCCGCCGCCGGCGTCACCCATCCGCGGCGGCGGCGAGGTGCAGGTCGGTCGCGGCGACACGGTTTATGCGTTATCCCGCCGTTACGGCGTTTCCATGCGCG
>JAVJPD010000279.1:0-12868 GCA_040216475.1 Rhodospirillales bacterium | reverse complement strand
TCAACCTCAATTTGCGGTGTTGGGTCGACCGGAACGATTATTGGCCCGTTCTGTTCGACTTGACCAAAAACGCCAAGCAGCGTTTGGACCGCGAGGGCATTTCCATTCCGTTTCCGCAGCGCGACGTTCATCTGATCCGGGATGCGGACGCATCCTCGGACGTTTAAGAACCGCCGAGGCAGGTTTTCACGAGGGCGAGCAGATCGTCGTCGGTGAAGGGTTTATTGAGCGTGTGGTCGGCGCCGAGTTCTTCGGCGAATTTGAGGTAGGCGTCCGTGCGGAAGCGGCCGCCGCCGGAAATCGCGATAATCGGCGTTTCGGGCCGGAATTGCTTGAATTCCCGGATGGTTTCCAGCCCCTCCTTATCCGGCATGATGATGTCCGTGATCACGAGGTCGAACGATTCGCGGCGGAATATCTTCCCGGCCTCTACGCCGTCCGCGGCTTCGGTGACCCGGTGATTTTCCGACTCGAGAATTTCCCGCAACGTGTAGCGCGCTATTTCCTCGTCATCGATGATGAGTATATGTGCCATGTATCAATCTCGTATCAGTCGCGATTCCGACTCTAATGAAGTTATTCCGTCGCCGGCGATACTTCCTTGCGAAGCGCCGGGCCGGCGGAGCGGCCCATCGGTGCGACCAAAGGCAGATAGATTTCGAAAACCGTGCCGGTGCCGGGTGAGCTCGAAACGCGGACAGCGCCATCGTATTGCATCAAAATGCCGTATGTGGTCGAAAGGCCCAACCCGGTTCCCTTGCCGATGTCTTTGGTCGTGAAAAAAGGATCGAACACATGTTCCACGGTTTCCGGGGCCATGCCGTGGCCGTTGTCGATGATCGATATTTTGGCGTAAGAACCCACATGCAGGTTCGGCACGGCGCTCGCCAAGGCTTCGTCGACCTCGATTTTTGACAGCTCGACGCCGATCTTGCCGGCAACCGGGTTGATCGCATCGGCGGCATTGCCGATCACGTTCAGGAAAATGGTTTCGATCTGACCGGTGTCGGCCATGACCTCGCCGACGTCCGCTTCCAGGGATTTGGTGAAGGTAATCGTCGGCAGCAGGATGGACCGGCATAACTCCATCGCGTTCTCGACTACGTCGTTAATGCTTACGGCCTCCGTTTTCAAAGCATCCCGGCGACTCAGAGCCGTGATACGATTCACCAAATCCTTGGCGCGTAAGGTCGCCTGGATGACCTTCTCCAGCCTTTGATGTTCGGCGCTGTTCGCGGGCAAGACCTTCAGGGTCATCTGGGTCAGGGCCAGAACGGGCAGCAGCAGATTGTTGAGGTTATGAGCGATACCGCTGGCCAGGGTGCCGAGCGATTCGAGCTTCTGGGCATGGCGCAGCATATTTTGGGTGTGATGCTTTTCGGCGATCTCGCGTTCGAGTTGTATCACCGTCTCGTTGAGTACGTGGATCGGCAGGGCGCTCAAGGTAATGAAAATCAGTAAACCCGTCATGATGCCGAGAAAGATCGCGTATCCCGTCGCGGTCCAAATGCCGCCCATGCTTTCGGAAAACTCGACGGTGCCCAAAACCTGATAACCGTTTCCGATTTTTGCGGCGCGGGTCAGAATCGGCGTTTTCGGTTTGACGTTCGTCATAACGATGACGTTGCCTTTGACGTCACGAATCCGCCGCAGTTGTTTCTCGCGTTCGAGCCGCGTTTGCCCTTGCGCCAGAAGGCCCATAAGGGAGTGCAGATTGTATTGCCACAGCTCGTCATGGGTGTAGAGGTATTCGGAGATCAGGATGGCTTGCCGTTGTGCCAAGGCCTGCAGATGATTGGAAAGGCCGTTGTAGGCCGTGAGGAAATAAATCGCCGGTATGATGATGGCGGTGAACAGGCCGACGGCGAGCGCCATGCCGAAGATCGTCCTTTTGATGACCCGGTTGTTTGCCATGTCAATTCACCTGGCTGCGCCGCAGGGGAAGATGGCCGGTCTTTTTGAGAATATCCGCGCCATCGGCCGAAAAGACGAAGTCGAGAAATTTCGCAACCGCGCCGCCGGGTTGCTTGCCGACGATAAAACGAAACGTTTTGACGAGAGGATAAGATTTGTCGGCGATCGTCGTCGGGTCCGCCCGGACGCCGTTGAAGGAAAGTACCTTGATTTTGTATTTTTCGGAAAGGGCGAGCGGCAGGCTCGTGAAGCCGATCACGCCGGACGTGCGTTCGATCATCTTGGCGTTTTCCTGGTCCGTATAGAGAATCGGAATGCCGGGAACCGTGAGGACCTTCTTGTAAATGATTTCGAAGCCGGGCAACGCGCGCAACAACACCGGCAAATCCCCATCCGAGAGCGGCCGCAGAATCAGCCGAATCGGCGTGCCGCTCGGCCATTGCCGGACCGTGCCGCTGTAGATGTCGAGCACGTGCCCCATCGACACGTTGCTAATGTCCGTATGGGCGTGGGTTACGAACACCAGTGCCGATGTGCCGTAGGGTATTTCCCGGATGCCCGGGCGCTTTTCCTTTTTTTCGAGGGGGCGGGAGATCAGTCCTAAGTCGATTTTACGCGACGCGACGGCCTTGATGCCGCCGCCCGAGCCGATGCTCGGCAGGATGTGGATCGAATCGCTGCGGTTCCCGACCCGATAGGCGTTTGCCATGACTTGCATCGTGCCGAGGGCGCCGCCGGTGCCACCGATCACGATGGTTTCGGCGCGTGCGGGCGCCGCCGTCGACAAAAGCGACGTCAGCCCGAGGCACGTAAGAATCCCGGCGATGGAGCCGCGCATGATGCTCATATTCCGTCGCCAAAAACGAGCGGCAACGCTAGCATTTTTCCCGGTCCGGCCCTAGGCCGGGAAAACACGTAGATTCGTTCATAAAATCAAGAAGATCGTTGCGGCGGTTCGCCTGCCGAATTCGCCGCTTAGGCGGCGGCCTGCAACGCCCGGGCGGCCATGACGCCGATGAGATGGGCGCGATACTCGGCGCTCGCGTGCATGTCGCTGTTGAGACCGTCGGCGGGATGTTTGAAGCCGGCCAGGGCCTTGGGCGAGAAGTCCTTGGCCAGCGCGGCTTCCAGGCCGCTCGCGCGGAACACGCTCGGGCCCGCGCCGGTGACCGCCACGCGGACGTCCTTGCCGAAGCGGGTGATGAACACGCCGACGACGGCATAACCCGACGCCGGGTTCTCGAACTTGGCGTAGCCCGCCCGGTCAGGCACGGAAAAATGTACGGCCTTGATGATCTCGCCCTCATCGAGCGCGGTTTCGAACAGATCGACGAAGAAGTCGTCGGCCGGGATTTTCCGGGCGTTGGTTTCCACGACCGCATTGAGCCCGACGATCGCGGCCGGATAATCGGCCGCCGGATCGGCGTTGGCAATGGAGCCGCCGATGGTGCCGCGATGGCGCACCTGGGGATCGCCGATGTGCCCGGCCAGATAGGCGAGCGCGGGGATGGCTTTCTTTACGTCCGCCGAGGCTGCGACGTCGGCGTGACAGGTCATTGCGCCGATCGTGACCGTTTTTCCGCTTACGGAAATTCCGCTGAGATCCTTAATGCCGGACAGGTCGATCAAGTCCGAGGGCGACGCCAGACGCTGCTTCATCGTCGGCAGCAGGGTCATGCCGCCGGCGAGCAGTTTGGCCTCGTCGGCGCCTTTCAGTTTGGCGAGCGCTTCGTCCAGGCTGGCGGGCTTGTGATAGTCGAACGCGTACATCTCAGGCTCCTCCGTGCATGGCTTTGGTGCCGGCGATCACCGCCTTGACGATGTTGTGATAGCCGGTGCAGCGGCAGATGTTGCCGTCGAGTTCGTGGCGCACGGTATCGGCATCCGGGTTCGGATGGCGCTTGGCGATGTCGAGCGCCATCATCACCATGCCGGGCGTGCAATAGCCGCATTGCAGACCGTGATTGTCCTGAAAAGCAAACTGCATCGGATGCAGCGAGCCGTCCGGGTTGGCGACGCCCTCGATGGTCAGTACGTCGCTGCCGTCGGCCTGAACCGCGAGCATGGTGCAGGATTTCACGGCCTTGCCGTTGACGTGAACGGTGCAGGCGCCGCACTGGCTGGTGTCACAGCCGACGTGGGTGCCGGTCAGGCGCAATTGTTCGCGGATGAAATTGACCAGCAGCGTTCTCGGTTCCACCGTGCCCGAGACGGATTTGCCGTTGACGGTCATGTTGACGGTAATACTCATGAGCTTCGCCTTATCTCTATTCCGCGGCCGCGGAGGTTTTGGCGCTTTGGATCAGGCGCCATATTTTTTCCGAATCGAGCGGCATGTCGACGTGGGTGATGCCGAGCGGTTTGAAGGCGTTCAGCACCGCGTTGACGATGGCCGGCGGCGCGCCGCAGCAGCCGCCTTCGCCGGCGCCCTTGACGCCGAGCTCGTTGACGGCGCAAGGCGCGTTCTCGTTGTTGTCGGCCTTGATGTCGGGCACGTGCTTGGCGCGCGGCATGGCGTAATCCATGAACGAGCCGGTCAGGATCTGCCCCGTGTTCGGATCGTACGTGGTGCGCTCCAGCAGGGCTTGACCCAGGCCTTGGACCACGCCGCCGTGGATTTGGCCGTGCACGATCATCGGATTGAGAACGATGCCGTTGTCGTCGACGGCGGCATAGCGCACGACCTCGACGACGCCGGTGTCCGGGTCGATCTCCACTTCCGCGATGTGGCAGCCGTTCGGGTGGTTGTAACTGCTCGGCACGTTGCCGCGATCGTAGCGGTACCGCTCGTCGAGCCCCGGTTCCATGCCGTCGGGCAGTTTGCTTTTATCGCGCGCCGCCTCGGCGACCTGCAGGATCGTCATGCTGCCGCCGCCGTCGGTCGCCTTGAACACGCCTTCTTCGAACTCGATCTTGTCGGGAACGGTTTGCAGATTGTGGGCGGCGATCTTCTTGCCTTTGACGATGACGGCGTCGCCCGCCCGCGCGACCGCGGTGCCGCCCATCATGGACGAGCGCGAGCCGCCGGTGCCGCGCCCGAACGGCACTTCGCCGTGGGTGTCGCCGCCATCGATGAAATTGATGCTGTCGTAATCGAGGCCGAGCTTGTCGACGAGAATTTGCGGAAACACGGTGGCGTGGCCCTGGCCGTGCGAGAACGTGCCGGCCAGGATCGTGACCGTGCCGTCGTCGTTGAAGCGCACCCGGGCCTCTTCCTGGGGCTGGCCGCCGGAGGCCTCGATGAAATAGCCGATGCCGATGCCGCGCATCTTGCCCTTGGCTTCGCTTTCCTTGCGCCGCGCCTCGAAGCCGTCCCAGTCGGCAAGCTTCATGGCCATGTCCATGGTTTCTTCGAAGTTGCCGGAATCGATGACGAAACCCTGATTGTTCTCGTAGGGAATCATGTCCGGGGTGATGAAATTGCGCCGCCGCGCCTCGGCCGGCGAGATGCCCATGACGTTGGCGACTTCCTCCATCAGGCGTTCCATGATGTAGGCCGCCTCGGGGCGGCCGGCGCCGCGATAGCTGTCGGTCGGGGTGTTGTTGGTGAAGACGCACCGAACCACGTGGTGGATGGCGGGGATCACGTACACTTGGCCGGTAACGCGCCCGCTGCTGAAGGTCGGCACGTTGGGGCCGTTCTCGAAGGCATACGCTCCGACGCTCGCGGTGACGTAAATCCGCGCCGCCATGATCTTGCCGTTCTCGTCGAGCGCCAATTCGCCGCGGGTGACGTGATCGCGGCCGTGATTGTCCGAGATCATGGTTTCGAAGCGGTCGCCGAGCCATTTGAGCGGCCGGCCCATTCGCTTGGCGGCCCAGATCATCAGCACGTTCTCGGGATAGGATTTGCTGCGAAGCCCGAATCCGCCGCCGACGTCGAGCGAGACGATACGGATATTTTCCTTTTCGAGCTTCGGAAAGTGCTTGTGGATGTTGCCGTGCGGGCGATGCGCCCCTTGCGTCGGCGCATACAGCGTCACCAGGTCCTTGTCCGGATCGTAGACGGACAGCGCGACCCGGGGCTCCATGGGGGTGCCCATCACGCGCGGGCTGGCGACCTCGACCTTGGCGACCTTGTGGGCCTTCTTGAAGATGTCATCGACCAGCGCCGGGTCCTTGTTCTCCCACAGCGAACACGTGTTCTTGTCCCAGCCGGGCCAGATTTCCGGCGCCTCGGCCGTCGCGGCCTTCATGGTGTCGGTAACGGCCGGCCGTTCGTTGTATTCGACCTCGATCAGCTCGGCCGCGTCCATCGCCTGGATCTTGGACTCGGCGATCACCATGGCGACGATATCGCCGACAAAGCGGACCCGGTCGGTGCAAATCGCCGGGCGCGGCGTGTCGATCATCGGCTTGCCGTCCTTGCACTTGACGTTGACCAGGCAATGCATGATCGGAAAATCTTCCGCATCCGCTTCCTTGCCGGTGAAGATCTTGATCACGCCGGGGGCGGCCTCGGCGGCCGTCGTGTCGATCGACACGATATCGGCATGGCCGTGCGGCGAGCGCAGGAAGTGAACGTGGGCCTGCCCCTCGAGATTGAAGTCGTCAGTGTAACAGCCTTGGCCGGTGACGAGCCGCACATCTTCCTTGCGGCGGACCGGCTGACCGATTCCGAATTGTCCCATCGCGAACTGCCCCGAGAATGAATTTCAGATGGCGTTTCTTGCTCTTCAATCGACTTTATCCACCCGAAGCGGGGCTTGGCAATCATGTTTAGGTGATTTCTCCGGCTTTCTACGCTAAAGTGAACGGAGAGCGAGAGATGACGGAGACGGGAGACGGTTAGGATCATGGCGACGGAATATGATGACGTTCTCATGAAGGCCGCTGAATGGCAGGACGCCGGTCACGGCGTAGCCCTGGCCACGGTGGTGCGTACCTGGGGGTCCTCGCCCCGGCCCATCGGCAGCCAGCTCGCGGTCAACGACCGGGGAACCATGATCGGTTCCGTGTCGGCGGGCTGCGTCGAAGGCGCGGTGATCGAGGAAGCGAAAAAGGTCATCAAGAACGGCAAGCCGAAATTGATGGAATTCGGCGTGACCGACGATCAGGCTTGGGAGGTCGGGCTTTCCTGCGGCGGCGAGATGCACGTCTTCGTGGAGCCCTTGAAATAAGGCTCAATCCGTTACGAACGTTTCAACCGAAATATAATCGACAATCGAACCGATAAGGAACCAGCCGGCCATGGAACGGTCAATCCTGAATGCGCTGCTGAACGCCCAAAAGGAAAAGCGGGCCGTCGCTCTGCTGACGGACTTCACCACAGAAGAGACGATTCTGGTCGATGCATCCGGAGTCGTTGGGGGCGCCGCGCTCGATGACGCCACACTCAGTACGGTGCGCGAGCGTCTGCATCAGGACAGAAGCGGCATGGTCGAAACCCCGGACGGGCGGTCGTGGTTCGTGCGCGCCTACAACCCGCCGCTGCGCCTGATGATCATCGGCGCCGTGCACACCGCGCAGGTGCTCGCGCCCATGGCCCGGATGGCCGGTTACGACGTGACCTTGATCGATCCGCGCAGCGCGTTCGCCAACGCCGAGCGATTTCCCGGCGTGACTCTGCTGGAAGAATGGCCCGACGAGGCGCTCCGGAAACTCGATCTCGATCACCGTTCGGCGGTGGTGACGCTGAGTCACGATCCGAAGTTCGACGAGCCGGCGCTGACGGTCTCGGTGCGCTCGCCGGCGTTTTACATCGGCGCGCTGGGGAGCCGGCGCACCCATGCCCGCCGGGTCGAGCGGCTGCAGGAGGCCGGTTTGAGCGATGCGGAGATCGGACGGATTCACGGGCCCGTCGGCCTGCCGATCGGCTCGCTGTCGCCGGCCGAGATCGCCATTTCGATCCTGGCCGAAATGACCCGGGAACTGCGCCGTCCCGCCGCGTCCTGAAGAGGGCATCGTCATGACGGATACCCCATTGACCGTCGCGGCCGTGGTTCTCGCCGCCGGACGCTCCGCGCGCATGGGAGAGGTGAACAAGCTTCTTATCGACATCGACGGCATGGCGATGATCCGGCGCACCGTCGAACGCGTTTCGGCTTCCGGTGCGGCGCCGATCATCGTCGTGACCGGCCATGAACCCGATCGCATCCGCGCGGCTTTATCGGGGTGCGACGTGCAATTCATTCACAACGAAGAGTTCGCGCAAGGATTGAGCACGTCCTTGAAGCGCGGTCTTCACGCCGTGCCGGCGGACGCGGCGGGGGCCGTGATTTGTCTCGGCGATATGCCGGCTCTCTCGGCTAGGCATATTGCGCGGCTGATCGACGCGTTTCACGATCATCGGGGCGAGGCGATCTGCGTGCCGGTCCACCGGGGCCGGCGCGGCAATCCGGTGTTGTGGCCGAGGCGATTTTTTTCCGAAATGCAGTCTCTCTCCGGCGACACCGGCGCCAAAAGCCTGATCGAACGAAATCGTGCGCATGTCGCCGACGTCGAGATGGCGGATGAGGGCGTGCTGCGCGACATCGATACGCCGGAGGATTTGAAAAAGTTTTGGACGTGACTTTATAATATATCCTGCGGGCCGAGCGTGTCGGGGAACGGAAGCGAGCTCACGTACACGTTGGGTGACAGCACGCGGTGACGATACACGTAGAGCCTCGGCCAGCCGTGTTTCGCCGCGACGGCGCGAATGTCTCCGATGTTGTGATAGATCACCCGGTAGCGTTCCGGGCCTTCGCTCAAGTGATGCAGCCATTTCAGAAACTGCCGGTAACCGTACGAGCGCACGGTGATCGTGTGCAGGAAGTCGAGGCCTTCGGAGACGGCGAACACGCGATCGATCTGTTCCGCCGTCAGCCAGGAGAGAAAGCCGATGGAGAAGACGATGTCGCCCGTGATCGCCGGCAGGGACGACGCGTCGGCGCACTCGAAGCCGATGCGGTCTTTGAAGGCGCTTTGCGCGATGCCGTCTTGGGCCAGGGTAATGGCGTTTTCGGCGATGTCGTAGCCGCGATACGTGCGCGCGCCGGCCTCGATGATTTTCTCGCTCAGGCGTCCCGGACCGCAGCCGATCTCGACGACTCGTTTATCGCGGGCGTGGCGGGCCAGATGCGCGAGCGCGACGTCGTAACGATACTTGATGGTTTCCGGCGATAGGCGGCTATGGCGCTCGATCCAACTCAGCGCGGTCTTGTCGCCGCCGTGCCGGTTGGCGTCCCAGGCGGCGATGGTCTTTTCCCAATGCGCGCGGGCGTCGTTCGAATATTCGGCGGGATTGCGGCTGCTCATTCGGCCTGTTGCCTCCCTAACTTAAATATTGTGCTGCAAAGCTACGGCAGCATTTGTACAAATGAGGTCGAAGAAACTTGAAGAATGGCGGGAACAAATGAATTGGCCAAGAACATTATAGGCCTTTTTACGTATTGGTTATTTAGGTAGGCTTGTAAATTATATTGGAAGCAGTGAGGATTATGCTTTTATTGGGTCACCCCGTCGGAAATTGCCTGGAGGAAAAACAATGAGCCGATTCAATATCCCGGCTTTACTGGTGGTGCTACTTGTTGCGTCTTTTTTCGCGACTCATGCCAATGCCCAGCTAATGTGCGGCTGCCCTAGTGGACAGGTATGCATGACGGGATTGGGTGGCCTTCGGTGTGTTACGCCTTCGGCTCCACAAGCGTTTGAACCCAATTACGTCAAGGCTCCCCTCACCTTTGATGGCGGAAAGGTAACAGGCTCCTCTCAAAATTGGGGCGATCGAGCATCGTGTCCGAACCAAAATTTAAGAGATTTAGGTGCACGGTGGCCAGCCGTTACAAGTGTCTGCGCGAGCGGGGCGAATAAGGATTGTGGATCAAAGATCGTTAATGTTGGCTGCAATTATGTGAAGAACACGAACGGCGTAATATTCAGTATGAATGTTTCCCCGGTGGATGTGGTCCAATCGAACTGGGGTCAGAGAGTGACATGTCCTGACAATAAGGCTGTAATCGCGATTTGTGGATCTGGGTCAAACCCCGATTGCGGCGGTAAGCCAGCCAAAATTAGGTGTGCTGGTTTGTCGGGACTAACAAAAGGTTTTATCAGAGGGGGATGGGCGCCGGATAATAGAGTCCGCCCTCAGACTCAAGGCGCTGTATGGGTCTCGCAATCGAATTGGGGCGGCACGGCAAGCTGTCCAAATAATATGGTGGCAACCGGATTCTGCGGCAGTGGCGGCAACAAGGATTGTAACGGCAAGGTCGCTGAACTTCGCTGTAGTCCCCTAAAATAATCAACGAGCTCATCTTCGCGATCTGCAGCGCTTTCCATTTTGCGCGACCACGCCATTGCATCCGATTGATTAAGCGCCCGGCGGACCTGCCTGTGCCCTGTGCGTCGAATTTGAACCTGCCATTTGCCATTGCGCTTGCGGGTAGAAGCCATAGCTGGACCTCACTGTGACCAGCGTGGTTTCCAGGCTTTTTTTATGGAGGTTCTGAAAAGACGAAACGCCCAGGTTTCCCTGGGGGGATGGTGGAGCCGGACGGAATCGAACCGACGACCTCTACAATGCCATTGTAGCGCTCTCCCAACTGAGCTACGGCCCCACGAAGATACCGCCGGGGTTATGGGTTTGGGAACAGTTCAAGCCCGGCGGGAGGGACCATAAGGAAAACCCCCGGTTTCTGGCAAGGGAAAACGGCGTCACATGATCAGGGAAAAGACGTTTGACGGCACGCGCGGCAGGGGGCGCGACAAGGGGCGCGACGGGGGGCGTGCCGGGTAGAAGCGCCGGTCGGGCTTGATATGTCGGGCCGCCGGAGCGGGGCGTCCCGTAGGTTCAGCGGTCCCCGTAGGTTCAGCGGTCATCGTCGCCGCTGGCGTGCTCCCGGACGTCGGGAACGACGTCTTCCTCGCCGCCGAGATCGGACGCGTCTTCGAGGACGTCGTCGTCCTCGTCGTCTTCATCGTCGTCGATATCGATATCGACATCGATCTCGATGTCGTCTTCGCCGTCCTCGCCGTCCTCGTCGTCAGCCGCGTCGGCGCTCTTGGATTTCTTGCTGCTGACGAGATCGACGGCAACGGCCGCGACCGCCGCCGCCTTTTCGACCTTTTCAGCCGCGCCGCGCGGCGGCCGGCTCGGTGTCACCGCTTCGAACGTATGCTCGCATTTCGGGCATTCGATGGGGCTGCGGCGGAGGTCATAAAAACGGGCGCCACAACTCGGGCACGCGCGCTTCGTTCCCCATTCTTCTTTCGCCACTGTTGACCTCCGATTCTGTGTCTTTAGGCTAACGCCAATTGCCATGATCCTCGCGTTCTGTCAAAACCAAAAAAGGGGGAATACCGTAAAAAAATTCACGGAACCGGCCGGGCCGTGCCGCCGGGCTACCGCCGCCGAGCGAACCGTGATACAGACCCCTCGAAAACAACGGGTTTTAGGACTCTTAACGGCCGGATTTGCTACAAAAGACTGTCATGACTGGTTCATCCCCCCGATCCCTAATATCCCGGCGTTGCGGGCCGCTGACGGGATCGGCCTGCGCGCCGGGGGATAAATCGATCTCTCACCGCGCCTTGATCCTGTCGGCCAGCGCCGTCGGGCAAAGCCGAATCACGGGGCTGCTCGAGGCTGATGACGTGCTGCGGACGGCGGCGGCGCTGCGGGCTCTGGGCGCCGGCATCGAACGCAAGGACGACGCCTGGGTCATCACCGGGCGCGGCGTCGGCGGCCTGATCGAGGCGGAAACGGTTCTCGATCTCGGCAATTCCGGCACCGGCGTGCGGTTGCTGATGGGATTGCTCGCGACACATCCGATAACGAGCGTCTTCACCGGCGACGAATCCCTCAGCGCGCGTCCCATGGGGCGGGTGATCGCGCCGCTCGAGAAATTCGGCGCTCAATTCAAGGCCCGCAGCGGTAACCTGTTGCCGGTCACGCTTTCGGGCACGGCGGCGCCGGTGCCGGTTACCTACGAATTGCCCGTTGCGTCCGCGCAGGTCAAATCCGCGATCCTGCTCGCCGGGATGAACGCGCCGGGCCGGACCACGGTGATCGAACCGCAACCGACCCGGGATCATACCGAACACATGCTGCGCCATTTCGGCGCCGAGGTCGCGGTCGAAGCACGGGCAAACGGCAGCCGCGCCATCACGCTGACGGGACGGCCCGAACTGACGGCACGCGACATCGCGGTGCCGGCGGATATTTCCTCGGCGGCGTTTCCGCTGGTGGCGGCGTTGTTGGTGCCGGGCTCGGAAATCACCCTTAAGAATGTCGGCTTGAATCCGTTGCGCACCGGCCTGCTCGACACCTTGATCGAGATGGGCGCCGCAATCACGATCGGCAATCGCCGCGAGGCGGCGGGCGAACCGGTCGGCGATCTGCTGATCGAGACCGGCCCGCTCAAGGGCGTCACCGTCCCGGCGACGCGGGTGCCCTCGATGATCGACGAATTTCCCATTCTTGCCGTCGCCGCGGCGCTTGCCGAAGGCACCACGTCCATGAGCGGCCTGGCGGAATTGCGCGTCAAGGAAAGCGACCGCCTCGCAGTGATGGCCGAAGGGCTCGCGGCCTGCGGGGTCAGCGTGGAGGAGGGCGAGGACACTCTGACGATCGAAGGAACCGGCAAGGCGCCGAAAGGGGGCGCCGAGATCGCGACCCGGCTCGATCACCGGATCGCCATGTCGTTTCTCGTGCTCGGCATGGTCGCCGACGAACCGGTCGCGATCGACGACGCGGCGCCCATCGGCACCAGTTTTCCCGAATTCGCCGGCCTGATGCGCGGGTTCGGCGCCGTGTTGGAGGCGCGGCCGTGATCGTCGCCATCGACGGCCCGGCCGCCGCCGGCAAGGGCACCCTGGCCCGCCGCCTGGCGGCGGCGCTGGACTTGGCCTATCTCGATACCGGTCTCCTCTATCGGGCCGTCGGCAACGCGGTCTTGCAGGCCGGGCGAGACCCCGAGGACGCGGTCGCGGCGGAAGCGGCCGCCCGGGCGCTCGATCCCGCCGATCTCGC
>JAVJPD010000278.1:0-8978 GCA_040216475.1 Rhodospirillales bacterium | reverse complement strand
TTTCTTGCCGCCCTTTTTCAGCTTCTTCACGAAGCCGTCCCAACTGCCGATGCCGCTTTTCTTCGGCGCCAGCACCGTCGTGCGCATCACCGAGTAGTACGCGACGATCTTGACGTTGGCCGGATCGAACGGCGGCTTCTTCTCGAGCATGGCCGCGATCACCGGCGTCGGGCTGGCCAGAAGAATGGTGTGGCCGTCGGCGCCCTTATCGAGCATGTATTTCCAACCGATGGTGCCGCCGGCACCGCCGCGGTTTTGAATGCGCATGCCGTTTTTGAAGACGTCGAAGCCGACCGACGACATTACGCGCGCCCAGCGGTCGGTGCCGCCGCCCGCACCAAAGGGCACAATGGTCAGAACGGTCTTTTCGGGATATTCGGCCTGAGCCGGCGCCGTCATCGCGATACCGGACATACCGAAGAGAACGCCTACGCAGAGTGCTCCACGCATGACATGACGAAGATTGCATGAAAACATAAGAAGTCTCCCTAATTCGTTATTATGTCATCGAATTAATGCACATTCCGGCCCTACATGCCAGGAACCATTTCGACAAATTTTTCCTGACGGCAGCCTCGTCACCGGCCGCCGGTAAGAAAATGCGCCCCATCTAAAATCGGTATTGAATTTCAACAAGCTGATGACGTTTTCGCATGATAAAACGTCGTTTCGAACGGACCGTTTCCGCTGCCGGCAACACCGTCTTTTTTCTTAATCGGATACGGCTGGAAAAAGGACCATCAATCGGATTGGTTTATCAGTTTGGAAACCGTGCATGCATACACGCGAATACGCGCACGCATGAAAAAACCCCCCGACGGTATGATCCGTCGGGGGGGGGGGGGCTTTTACGGAAACGAGACGGTTATTTCATTTTGTAAATCTGCCGTCCCGAGTTGACTCCCCATACGCGGCCCTGCGGCCCGACGGCAAGATCGGTCAAACCGCCGGGCGCGGCTTCCCATCCCTTGCCGTTCCAGCGCCACAAACCGTAACCGCCGGCAACCTTGTTCATGCCGACATGCCAGATATGGCCCTGCGCACCGATACCGATATCGCGCGCCTGCCCCGGCATCTGCGCCCATTTGCGGCCGTCAAAGCGATAAATCGCCCCCCTATTGTTGACGACCCAGGCGTTTCCTTTGGGACCGACCGCGATGCGCACGGCGCTGCCGGGAACCTTCGTCCACTTGTTCCCGTCCAGACGATAGATGCCGTAACCGCCGGCCTCCTTGTTGGTGCCGATGACCCAGACCTTGCCGTTGGCGCCGACACCGATATCGGTTGCCGCTCCGGGTAATTGAACCCAGCCGCGGCCGTCGAAGCGGTAGATCCGGCCCTGCTTGTTGACGCTCCAGGCATTGCCCTTCGGATCGACCGCGATGCGAACGCCGCTGCCGGGAATCTTCGTCCACTTGGCGCCGTCAAGACGATAGATGCCGTAGCCGCCGCTTTCGGTGCCGGTACCGATGTGCCAGGCTTTGCCGTTGGCGCCGACGCCGATGTCGACCGCCGCACCCGGCAAACGCATCCAGGTGACTTTCAACGCGTTCACGGCCGGCTTGCTCGCCGTCGCCGTTTTGGTCGCCGCGGGCTTCGCCGCGAAGGCCGTATTTACAACCGCCGGATAAGCCGCCCGGAACTGTTGTCCCGGAGGCCGCTCGCCGGAACTGAGTTGACTCCAATAGCCCATCAGCTCGGCGACGCCGTCCTCCGTCTGCGCCATCCGCTTCAGATCGGGCGGGTACTTGGCGTTGGCGATGGACGTCAGCAGCTTCGGCCGCGCGTTCGCGATTTCGATGACCTGGTCGATGGCGATCGAGGCGATCATGATGCTGGCCGTAATGATGATTTGCGGCCCCGCGCTGCCCGCCGCGCTCAAGACGCTTTGCGAGGCGCGCTGCCCCATCATCTCGATCGTTTTTTGCGTTGCGATACCGGCCAGCCGTTGCGCGATTTGGTTTTGCAGCGCCGCCGCCGTGGATTTCGCCAGTTTGGTGACGGCGAATTCCGCGGCCTTGCTGATTGCGGTTTCGATGGCCGTGCGCGCGGCGAATTCGCTGAGTTTGCGCGGATCGCTGAACACCTCGTAGTTGGTGCCCGCGGCCAGCGCCAGCGACAACACGTCGCCCAGAATCGGCAGCGTATCGCCGACGAGTTTATCGACCACCTGGCCCATGGCGAAATCGACGGCGCCGAGGCCCATCGAATTCACCATCGCAATCGTGTTGAAGTCGGGCGGCACGGTGCCGTAATCGAACAGCATCGCCATGGTTTTGCCGCGCGGGCCGTTCGCCCGCTGGTAATCGTCCGCCTTCTTCCAGGCGTCGTAGGCCGCCAAGGCATCGGTGGCGATATACGTCCGTTTGGCGATGATGTAGCTCTTGAAGGCGTTGACGAGTTCTTTTTCCGCCGCCGTCGCCTTTTCGGGGCTGGCAATCGCCGCCATGATTCTGACGAACACCGCCGAGGATGCCGCCGCGCTCTTTTCCGGCGACGTCAGAAGCAATTTCTGCTCATCCACAAACGTTTTCTTGTATTTCGTCTGGTCGACCTTGCCGTTCACCTTGGCCATGGCTTCGGCAGTCTTTTTGATGCTGTCCTGAATCAGCAGCGGAAAGTTCTTGGTGACGTCGAAAAGAGCCGTCTCTGCACCCTTGAGGCCGAATAAACCCGGTTCCTCGTAAGGCGCGCTGTACCACTGCATGTACTTGGCGATACAGGCCGTCGGCGCTTTGACCGAATCCCAGGTGCGGTCATACCCTTCCGGGCATTCCCAGCAGGTGCCGCTGGCAACCGGCTTGACGGGTTTCCCCTTGAGTTCGGGGCGCGTGCGGAAGTCGACTGCGCCCACACCGATGAAATCGAAGATCTGGCCCGCCGGGCACGTCAGCGCCCCCTTGCTTTCGGCCTTCTTGAATTCCAAACCGCCGCCCTTCTCGCAGGCCTGTTTGCCGTCGATCGCAAACACGGTCCGGTCCCAGGCTTCCGGGCACGTCCAGCAGCCGCCGCCGGCAGCCGAATCCTGCGCGCCTTGAATTTTCAGATCCTTGATCTCGCCCGTGCGGCACTCCGCCTTTTTGACGACGGTTGCCCGCGCAACCTTCTCGCCGATGCGGCGCACGCACGCCCGGGCGTTATGAACATGATATGCCGTGCGTCCGAAACCCGACGGACAGCTGTAGCAAAAACCGTCGACGGCATCCCAGAACTGGCCGCCGGGGCAATCCGTCTTGAATAATCCCGTTGCCCTGTTATGGCGCCGGGTTTTGCTGAATTCCTCGCGCGTCGGAATTACGCAGGCGTTTGCGCCTCCAACGGGAGCCGCCGAACGCTTGTAACCGGATGGGCAAGACCAGCACTCGCCGCCGCGGACGTTGTCGTAGAACGATCCTTGCGGACACAACCGCCCCATGAATTTCGCCGCGCCGAATTCACCGCGGATGTTCTTGTTCGGCTTGCTGCACGCCCGCGCCGTGTCGACGGCGGCCAACGTCCGGCCATAACCGGCCGGACAGGAATAACATTCCCATTTGCCGATATCGAAGAAACTGCCCGCAGGACATCTCCCCCGGGCGGTGGAAACGAATTTTGCCGGTTGCAAGGCGCACGCCGGCTGCGGCTTGCCGTTCGCCTGCATGCCGCCGCAGACCGGGCCGCTCTGGCGCTTTTGCTGGGCCGAGGTAATCGTGATTTTCGTACTCTGATTCGACAGATTGAGCGACGGCGTTACTTTTATTGTCGTCGGCTCGAGTTTGATCGTGTGTTTTTGAATAATTTTTATTTCGTCGGGTTTCAGTTGTTGAGCACCGGCAACCGGCGCAAAACCGACAACAAAAAACGAGACAACGAAAACCGAAAACAGGGCGCAACGGCCCACGAAAGTCACCGCACGCATGTGATTTCCCCCCACATGGAATTGACTGAACCCTAATTCGTGTAACTTTATGGCAGAAATAAGGCCAAGATTTGAGTGAACTATACCCGCCCCTCTCCGGCGGGGAAACGCCTAAAAATTAGCTTTCACATGTTATTGTCGTAAAACGGAATTCGGGATAAATTATCGAATTATGTCAATCAGCATTCATCCCCTGAACGCCGTTTTAGGCGCCGAAGTCGAAGGCCTCGATCTGCGCAACCCGTTAAGCGCGGACACGGCGTCGGCGTTGCGCAACGCCTGGCTCAAATACAAAGTTCTTTTGATTCGCGATCAGGATTTGACGTGCGAACAGCAGATTGCGTTCTCGAAAAATTTCGGCGAGTTGGAAGCGCCAGTGATGACACTCCTTAAATATAAGGAAGGCTCGGGACAGAAAACCGAAATACCGCCCGAGATCACGGTGGTCTCCAACGTCAAAGAAAACGGTAAACCGATCGGCCAACTCGGCAACGGCGAGGCGTTCTGGCATTCCGACAGCAACTTCATCGAAGATCCGCCCTCAGGCGGCATTCTGCACGCCAAGGAAATTCCGCCGGCCGGCGGCAACACGGCGTTTCTCGATACGGCCGCACTGCTTGCTGCGTTGCCGGAAAGTCTGCGCGAGAAAATCAAAACCCTCTCGTGTAAGCACGATCCCTCTCTGTCCAGCACCGGCACGCTGCGCAAGGACTTCGAACCGCTCACCGACGTTTCAAAAAACAGGGGCCCGGCGCATCCACTCATCGTTACCCATCCGGAAACGAACGAAAAAAGCCTGTTCCTCGGCCGCCGCCTGAATGCCTACATAGCCGACCTCGACGTCGCCGAGAGCGACTCCCTGCTCGACGAATTATGGGAATACACCCAAGGCAATCGCTTCGTTTACGAACATACGTGGCGCGTCGGCGATCTGCTGATCTGGGACAACCGAGCCGTTCTGCACCGGCGCGACTCCTTCGACGACTCCCACCGCCGCGTCATGCACAAGACCGTCCTCAAGGGCACCCGCCCCCACTAGGAAATTTCAATGACCTCTCCCGTGCCTTCGTCCGAGCCGGCCGCGCGCGCGGTGAGTCCTCACACGCTGCTGCGCGACGGCAAGTATTTTCGGCTATGGTCCTCGGGCGTCGCCGCCAACACCATGCGCTGGCTCGAGATGCTAGCGGTCGCCATTTACGTTTTTGACAAGACCAGTTCGCCGTCCATGGTCGCGTTCGTATTGTTCTGCCGCCAGGCGCCGATGATGCTGTTCGGCGTCGCGATCGGCACCGTCGCCGAGAAAACCGACAAGAAACGCCTGCTGCTCGCCGGGCTTGTAACCGTCACGGTCGTTTCGCTGACTCTCGGCATCCTGCTGGTCACGGGACGGGCCGAAATCTGGCACATCGCCCTCGGCGCCTTCATCAGCGGGGTTCTCATGGCGATGGATTTTCCCGTGCGCCGGAACATGCTGGGAGAAAGCTGCGGCATGGACCGGGTCGGCGCCGGCATGGCGCTCGACGCCACCACCAACAACATCACCCGTATGCTGGGCCCCATCTTCGGCGGCTTGGTGCTCGAAACCGTCGGCCTCTACGGCGCCTTTTTCCTCGGCGCCGCCCTGCACGGCGTGGCGCTGGCCTTGGTGTTCGGCCTGAAATACGAACAGCCCCGGCGCGCCTCCGACGGCATCGAAAAGCCGAAAACCGGCTTCTTCGCCGACATCATCGAGAGCATCCGTTATATCCGCGGCCAACCCGTGATCATGGCGACGCTCGTCATCACCATCGTGCTGAACATGCTGGCCATGCCGTTCAACTCGATGGTGCCGGTGATCGGCAAGGTCGAATTGCAGATCAACGCCATCCTCATCGGCTTCCTCGCGTCCGCCGAAGGGCTCGGCGCCTTCCTCGGGTGCATTGCCATCGCCTATATGCGCACGCAGCGTTTTACCCAGGTGTTTTTGTTCGGCGCGACGATCTTTCTCGCTTTTCTTCTGCTGTTCTCGTTCTCGACATGGTTCTGGCTGTCGTGGGTCCTGTTGTTCCTGGCGGGCCTCGGCCATTCGGGCTTTTCGGTCGGACAAAGCACGCTGATCTATTCCCGCCCCGATCCCGAAATCCGCGGCCGGGTCATGGGATTGCTGTCGATGTGCATCGGCATGCAGCCGCTCGGCGTCCTGCACATCGGATTCCTCGCCGATTACTTCGGCGGCTCGATGGCCGTGACCATCATCACCGTCGAAGGATTGATCGCGCTCGGCGCCTGCTGGCTGCTGTGGCCGGCGATGCGCCGAAACGAAGCGAAACCGGCGGCGAAAACCTGATCGTCGGAGCCGACCTGGCGCACGTCGCGTTTATAGGGAGTCGTCACCCCGCGCAGGCTGGGGTCCATGCCGCGGAAAAATGGATTCCCGCCTTCGCGGGAATGACGGAATGAGGACGAACGAACGCAACATGCTCTAGCGCGCCAGCAGCAAGATCAGAATGCCGACGATAATCGCGGCGATCCCGAACACCTCCATGGGGTTGTACCTCTCCTTGAAGAAGAAAGCCGACACGATGAAGGTGAATACCAATTCGATCTGTCCCAAGGCCCGCACGTAGGCCGCGTTCTGAATCGTAAAGGCCGAGAACCAAGCCGCCGACGCCACCATGCCGGCAACGCCGACCGCCATCGACGGGCGCCAATGCACGAGAACCGCCGTCAGTTGCCCGGGCTCGCGAACGCGCACATACACCCCCATCAGCACGGTTTGCAGCACGGTCGCGACCGCCAGCGCGAACGCCGCCTGCATCAGGAAACCCTCGCCGCCCAAGGACAGCGACGCGCCTCGGAAAAACACCACCGAGGCCCCGAGGAACGTACCGCTCGCCAAGCCGATGAGCGTCGGTTTCTCGGTCATGCTGGCGAGCAAATTCCGCCAGCCGAGTTTCTGCTGACCGAGCGAAAGCGCCAGCAGGCCGACCATGCTGACGGCAATCGCGACCGCCGCGCCGATGGACAATGTGTCGCCGAGAATGAGAAGACCGAGAACCGCTACTTGGATAATCTCGGTTTTGGAAAACGTCGTGCCGACGGCGAAGTTACGGAACGAAAACAGCCACAGCAGAAAGAACGTGAAAAGAATCTGCGCCAAGCCGCCCAGTACGCAATAGATTAAAAAGACGGCATTGACCGGCGGTATGGGGTAACCGCCGAACACATGCAGCCCCAGGCAATACAGAATGGCGAAGGGGCAGGCATAGGAAAAGCGGATGTACGTCGCTCCCAGCGTGCTGAGACGCCCCGAAAGATGCTTTTGCAGCGCCGAGCGCAGGTTTTGGAAAAACGCCGCCGCGATCGTGATCGGAATCCAAAGTTCAATCATGGGAGGCGAATGCCGGCTGGAAAACAGGGACGACTAAAAATAGTCGATCAGCATAGAGCAGATCATGGTTGCTCGGAACCGCCATAAAATCGGAAGTGGCGGTCCGAAAACCACGTAAATCTGCTCTAACACATTAATTCGGATCGGATTCACACGATTGATCGGAAATGATCCTTGGTTCCGATCAATCGTGTGAATCCGATCCGGTGCCCCGACATCGCAGGCAGCAACAAACAACCGCCGGCCTTTGGCCTCGGTCAGTCTTGCATTCGGAAATGGCTGGAGAGAGTGGGCTTAGAAGCCTTCGAGTTGGATACGCTTGCGTTCCAGTTTGCGGGCCCGGCTGATCGCTTCGGCCTTTTTGCGAACGCGGCGCTCCGAGGGCTTCTCGTAGGAACGGCGGCGCTTCATTTCCCGCCACAGGCCTTCGCGTTGCATTTTCTTTTTCAGCGCCTTGAGCGCTTGATCGACATTATTATCACGGACCGATACGTACACGCTTTAGATGTCTCCTTTCGGTAAAAACTCCCTTTTCCCCCGCCTGCCCTTGGTCATGCCGGGGTCCAGGAAAAGTACAAAATCCGATTGACGGCCGCCGACTCACGGGGCCGTGCGTGGCTTATTTAAGGATTTCCAAGGCCTCGGGCAAGTATTTTCGGCAATCGCGCCGCCGAATCCCCGACAAATGGGCCGATTCGCGGCAAAACGGCCACAATCGCCCCCGCCCTCTCTTGCGGACGGCGGGCGGAAGATCAACATTTCTTAAGGTTTTCACGGCACAATCCGGAAGGTCGATCGACGGGATGGACCGTCTTGGCGAAGACGATTACCCTGGAAAATCGGTACGGCGGCCAACACGGACCGGGCACGAACCGGGCACGGACAGCAAAGCGTTACGATCATGGCAGAGGCCCAACAAGTTCTTGATGACGACGATGACGTCGAGGCGCGTCTCGGCATTTCCGTCGAGATCGTGGCCGTTCTCGGCGCCTCCGACATGAAGATCAGCCAGCTCCTGAAAATGGGCCGCGGCGCCGTCGTCCAATTGAACCGTAAAGTCGGCGACGAAATCGAGGTTTACGCCAACAAACAATTGATCGCCCGGGGCGAGGTCGTCGTGGTCGAGGACAAACTCGGCGTCAACCTCACGAAGATATACAAAAGCAATATCTCGCGGAAAAAACAGCCCTAACGCGCGCGCCTATGGCGGCCGCTTCCGAGACATCCCATGCCCGATACGGCTGACAGCAAAACCGTTTCCATCGACGTTCTGTTCGATCCGATCTGCCCCTGGTGCTTCATCGGCAAGCGCCGGCTCGAGGAAGCGATCCGCCAACGTCCCGGCATTCGGGCGCAACGCCGCTGGCGGCCGTTCCTGCTCAACCCGGAAATGCCGCGCGAAGGCCTCGACCGCACGGCTTACCTGGTCCGCAAGTTCGGCAGCGAAGAGCGCGTGCGCCGGGTTTACGGCGCCATCGAGGAGGCCGGGTTGTCGGTTGAAATCGACTTCGCCTTCCACCGCATCAAACAGACGCCGAACACGGTGGACGCGCACCGCCTGATGCGTTTCGCCGAACGGTTCGGCATGGCCGACGACATGGCCGAAGCCCTGTTCCGCCGGTTTTTCATCGACGCCGAGAACATCGGCGAGCGCGGCGTGCTGCTCGACATCATCGGCAAGCTCGATCTCGATGCCGCCGCCGAGATCGG
>JAVJPD010000277.1:0-1970 GCA_040216475.1 Rhodospirillales bacterium | reverse complement strand
TCGAAACCATCGAGGCGCCGCTGCCGGCGGTGGTGACGATCGCGCACGAGCTCGGCAAGCCGCGTTACACCAGCTTGCGCGAAACCATGAAAGCGGCGCGCAAGCCCACGCAGGTGTGGAAGGCCGATGATCTCGGCCTCGATGCGGGCGTGATCGGCGCCGCCGGCGCGCGCCGGGTGTGGGAGAGTGTTTACATTCCGGTCGAGGAACGCCGGTGCGAATTTCTCGACGGCGGGTCGCCGCTGGAAATGGCCGCAACCTTGGCGCAATAACTGAAGGAAGCGGAGTTTATCTGATGGCGGGCGTTCTGGTCATTGCCGAAACCGAAGCGGGCAAGCCGACGGGGCTCAGCCTCGAGATGCTCGGCTTGGCCCGCCGTTTGGCGGACGCCGAGGGCGGCAGCGTTACCGCGGCCGTTCTGGGCTCAAGCATCGCGGGCATCGCGGAACGTTTGGTCGCGCACGGCGCCGACAAGGTGTTCGTGGGCGATCATGACTCCTTCGCGCCCTACGTGGCGGATGCGTGGCTGCCGGATGTCGCGAAGATTGCCCGAGAAACGGAACCGGCGGTGATTTTGCTCGCGCATTCGACCATCGGCTGGGATTTGGCGCCGCGCTTGGCGTTCCGGCTCGATACGGCGGTCGCGACCGGCTGCGAGGCGGTCACCGCCGAGGACGGCAAGATTTTCATGACCCGGGCGTGCTACGGCGGCAAGGCGCGCGAACAGCTTTCCTTCACGACGGCGCCGGCCATCGCAACCGTGAAATCGAAAACCCAGGAACCGCTGGAGCCCGACGAAAGCCGCTCGGGCGAGATCGCCGCGCTGCAATCCGTGCTGTCGCCCGACCGGGTGCGTGTGAAGGTCACGGGACAGCACCGCGAGCAGGAAGCGGGCGTGCGCCTCGAAACCGCGAAAGTCGTGGTCGCCGGCGGCGGCGGACTCGGCGGGCCGGACGGCTTCAAGGTCGCCAAGGAACTGGCCGATCTCTTGGGCGGCGCCATCGGCGCGAGCCGGGTCGCGGTCGAGAACGGCTGGTGCCCGCATTCCTGGCAGGTCGGGCTTTCGGGCAAGACGGTCGCACCGGATCTTTACATCGCCATCGGCATCTCTGGCGCCGGCCAGCATATGGCGGGCTGCGCCAATTCGGGCACGATCGTGGCGATCAACCAGGACGCGGACGCGGCGATCTTCCAATCCGCCAAATACGGCGTGACCGCCGGATACGAGGAGGTCGTGCCGGCGCTGATCGAGGAAATCAAGAAGATCAAAGCGTAGGCGCTGCCCCGGTTTTCCGCCACGCCTTGTGGGCGGGGCGGAAATCTCTATATTCCCCGGTATGAACAGTTTGGGACTCGATAAGAAGCCCTCGGCGACGCGCGTGGTGGTGGCGATGTCGGGAGGGGTGGATTCCTCGGCCACGGCGGCGCTGCTGGCCGCGGAGGGCTACGACGTGATCGGCATCACGCTGCAGCTTTACGATTACGGCGCGGCGAAAGCCAAGCCCGGCACCTGCTGCGCGGGCCAGGATATTTACGATGCCCGCCGGGTCGCCGATACCCTGAATATCCCGCATTACGTGCTCGATTACGAAAGCCGGTTCCGCGAGGAAGTCATGGACGATTTTGCCGAGACCTATCTCGCCGGCGAAACCCCGATCCCGTGCGTGCGCTGCAATCAGACCGTGAAGTTTCGCGATCTGCTGGCGACGGCGCATGATCTCGACGCCGACGTGCTGGCGACGGGGCATTACGTACGCCGTATCGAGGGCGCGCATGGCCCCGAGCTGCACCGGGGCGCCGATCTTTCCCGCGATCAAAGTTATTTCCTGTTCGCGACCACGCCCGAGCAGCTCGCGTTCCTGCGCTTTCCCTTGGGCGGCTTGGACAAGCGCGAAACCCGCAAGCTGGCGGAACGGTTCGGCTTGGCGGTCGCCGATAAACCCGATAGCCAGGATATCTGTTTCGTGCCG
>JAVJPD010000276.1:0-2301 GCA_040216475.1 Rhodospirillales bacterium | reverse complement strand
CGGCGGGCCACTGAGCGAGAAACCTTCCAAACCGGACGATCTGTTCCTGATCGACGGATCGGGATTCCTATTTCGAGCCTATTACGGCCTGCCGCCGATGAGCCGGCCCGACGGCACGCCGGTCAATGCCGTCTACGGTTTCACCCGCATGCTGATGAAGCTGATCGAAGACTCGGACGCCGAATACGTCGCCGTGGTGTTCGACAAGGGCCGCAAGACGTTCCGTAACGACTTCTACCCCGACTACAAGGCCAACCGCGACGAGCCGCCCGAGGATTTGGTGCCGCAATTCTCCATCGTCCACGAATCGGCGCGCGCGCTCAACGTCGCCGAGGTCGGCATCGTCGGCTTCGAGGCGGACGACCTGATCGCCACCTACACGCGCTTGGCGCGCGAGAAAGGCATGAACGTGATCATCGTGTCGTCGGATAAGGACCTCATGCAACTGGTCGACGATCACGTCAGCATGTTCGACGCCATGAAAAACCGCACCATCGGGCCGAAGGAGGTGCAGGAATATTTCGGCGTGCCGCCGGAAAAGGTGGTCGACGTACAATCCTTGGCGGGCGATTCCACCGACAACGTGCCCGGCATCGCCGGCATCGGAATCAAGACGGCGGCGCAACTGATCAACGAATACGGCGATCTCGATTCGGTCTTGGCGCGCGCCGAGGAGATCAAACAGCCGAAGCGCCGTCAGTCCCTGATCGAACAAGCGGACAAAGCACGCATTTCGCGCGAACTGGTGCGGCTCAAGAACGACGTGCCGGTCGAGATCGGCCTCGAAACGTTCGCCAAGAAACAGCCCGATCCCGAAAGGTTGCTGCCGTTTCTGCAGGAGCAGGGGTTCAAATCGATCATCACGGCGATGCAAACCCGTTTCGGGGTTTCGAATGAAGCGCTGGCGGCGATGAAGCCGGCCCCCGGTGCGCCGGCAGGCGCCAAAGCGGATTCCGATGCGCCGCCCCGGACGAAATCCCAGGAGCCCGCCGCTCCGGCCGCGCCGCAAACGGAACAGGTTTACACCCTGGTGCAGAGCGAGGCGGATTTGAAAGCCTGGATCGCCGCGGCGACGGAGACGGGCCTCGTTGCCGTGGATACGGAAACCACGTCGCTCGACGCGACGCGCGCCGACCTGATCGGGGTGTCGCTGTCGATCGAACCGGGCCGGGCGTGCTACGTTCCGCTCGGCCACGTCGAGCCGGCAGCGCAGGGCGCGTTCGATCTCGGTGACGGCATCGATGGCGGCGGGGAAAAAGCGGCCAAGAACAACACGAAGAAAAACGGCGCACTCGATCAGATTCCGCTGAAAAAGGCAGCGGCGCTGTTGAAGCCGCTTCTGGAAGATCCGTCCGTGCTCAAGATCGGCCAGGATATCAAGTACGACATGGAGGTGCTGTCCCGCCACGGTCTAACCGTTACCCCCATCGACGACACCATGGTGCTGTCCTACGTACTCGAGGGCGGTTTGCACGCGCACGGTTTGGACGAATTGGCCGATCTGCACTTCGGCCACAAGATGATCAAGTACAACGAGGTCACGGGCACCGGCAAGAAACAGATTTCGTTTGCGGAAGTTCCCCTCGATCAGGCCCGCGACTATGCCGCCGAGGATGCCGACTACACGGCCCGCCTGCACCGCCTGCTGAAACCGCGGCTGGTCGCCGAGCATATGGTCGGCGTCTACGAAACCCTGGACCGCCCGCTGATCCCGGTGCTGACCGCGATGGAGATCGCCGGCATCAAGGTCGATGCGAAACTGCTCAAGAAACTCAGCGACGATTTCGAATCACGCATCGTCGATCTCGGTACGGAAATCCACAAGCTCGCGGGCCGCGAATTCAACATCGGTTCGCCTAAGCAACTGGGCGAAATCCTGTTCGAGGACATGAGCCTGCCCGGCGGCAAGAAGGGCAAGACCGGCGCTTATGCCACGGGTGCGGACGTGCTCGAGGAACTGGCGGCTCAAGGCCACGACCTGCCCGTGCGCGTGCTCGATTGGCGCCAACTCTCGAAGCTGAAAAGCACCTATACCGACACCCTGGTCGATCAGATCAATCCCGAGACCGGGCGGGTGCACACGTCCTATTCCCTCGCCGTCACCTCGACCGGGCGGCTGAGTTCGAACGACCCGAACCTGCAGAACATTCCGGTGCGCACCGAGGAAGGCCGCAAGATTCGCGGCGCCTTCGTCGCCGAGAAAGATCACGTACTGCTATCGGCGGACTACTCGCAGATCGAGCTGCGCCTGCTCGCCCACGTCGCCGGGATCGACGTTCTGAAACAGGCCTTTCACGAGGG
>JAVJPD010000275.1:0-2165 GCA_040216475.1 Rhodospirillales bacterium | reverse complement strand
CCGAGATGCCCGAGCTCGAACGCTGGGTGCTGCACCGGCTTTGGCAGCTCGACGGCAAGCTCCGGAAAACCTGCGAGGATTACGCATTCCACGCGTTCTTTTCCGAGTTGCACAACTTCTGCACCATTGATTTGTCCGCGGTCTATTTCGATATCCGCAAGGATTGCCTGTATTGCGACTCCGTCGATTCGATCCGCCGCCGCGCCGCGCGCACCGTGCTCGATATCCTGTTCGATCGTCTGACGGCCTGGCTGGCGCCGTTCATCTGCTTCACCGCCGAGGAAGCCTGGCTCGCGCGTCATGGCGAGACGGCCGAGAGCGTGCACCTGCGCCAATTCCCCGACGTGCCGGGCGCCTGGCGCAACGACGCGCTGGCGGCGCGCTGGCGCAAGATCATGGCGCTGCGCCGGGTCGTCACCAAGACGCTGGAGACCGAACGCGCGGCCAAGACCATCGGCTCCAGCCTGGAGGCGTATCCCAGCGTTTACGTGAGTTCCGAATACGAGCAAGCCGCTCAAGGCATTGATTTGGCCGATATCTGCATTACCTCAGGGTTGAAGATTCACGTCGGCGCGGTGCCGGCGGACGCGGCGACGCTCGATGACGTGTCCGGAGTCGGGGTCGTGTTCGCCCGGGCCGAGGGCGATAAGTGCGAACGCTGCTGGAAGACACTGGAGGATGTCGGCGAGGATGCCGAGCATCCGGGCGTCTGTGGGCGCTGCGCCGATGCGGTGCGCCAAGCGCCGGCGGCCGCTTAAGAACGGAGACGCGATGAACGAGGTTTTGGTGCGGGCATCCCAGCGGGCGCGGCTGATCACGTTTATCGGCGGGCTCGCGGTCGCGTCGGTCGTCACGGTGCTCGATCAGCTCAGCAAGTGGTGGATCGTCGCCAAGGTCATGCAGCCGCCGCAGATCATCCCGGTGACGCCGTTTTTCAATCTGGTCATGGGCTGGAACCGGGGAATCAGCTTCGGGCTGTTTCACGGCGATTCGGCCTTTAACGATTGGGGCCTGCCGGCGCTGGCGCTGGTGATCGTGGCCGTCCTGCTGGTCTGGCTGTGGCGCTCGGGCGGGGTGCTGGTGCCGCTCGCCATCGGCCTGATCGTCGGCGGGGCGCTCGGCAACGTGATCGACCGGCTGCGCCACGGCGCCGTGGCGGATTTCCTGGATTTTCACGTGGCCGGCTACCATTGGCCGGCCTTCAACGTCGCCGATACGGGTATCACCGTCGGTGCCGTCTTGTTAATTTTTGACTCCTTGTTCGGGGGCCGAGAAACACCTAATAATAAGGCGGCTGAATAGCAGGGTCGGCGATAAGCGAACGGAAGATATGAAACAGCGTTATGCAGTCCTCACCGTCTCGATGTTGATCCTGCCGCTCTTGGGCGCATGCGACAGCGTGCGCTCGATCATGGGCGGCAAGACCTCGCCGGACGAGTTTTCGGTTTATTCCCGGGCTCCCTTGAGCATTCCGCCGGAGTTCAAGTTGCGTCCGCCCTCGCCGGGCGCGGAACGGCCGCAGGAGGTCAAGCCGCGCGATACCGCGGCCGAAGTGATGATGAGCAACCGCGAGTCCGCGCGGATGCGCAGCGGCCAACTCGGCGGCCGCGAGCGGGGCGGGTCGCTTACCCCCGGCGAAAAGGCGTTGGTCGGGAAGACCGGCGGCGACAGCACCGATCCCGAGATCCGGGCGATCGTGAACCGCGAGGCCGTGGTGCCGATCGAAGCCAGCAAAACGTTGGCGGATAAGGTGATGTTCTGGCGCGATCCGCGTAAGCGGACCAACATCATCGATCCGCAGAAGGAAAACGAACGAATTCGAAAGCAACAGGCGCAGGGCAAGCCCGTCACCGGCGAAGGCGTGCCGGTGATCCGCCAGGATTTGGACCGGGGTTTCCTCGACAAGCTGCTGTTCGAATAAGCGCTTTCGTGAAAATTTCGTCATTTTCGATCACAAAAGCGTTGCCGCCGTTGTGGCGTATACGTGAAATGCATATTTCTGGTTCGCCATAGAGCCGGTCATGGTTAGTCGGAATCAGCATTTTGGCCCGTGCCAAATGGTTGGCAACTAGCGATCCGACAACCATGTGAATCGGCTCTAAGTTATGGGCATCGATCGGACTCACATGATCTATCGGAACCATCATTCGGTTCCGATAAATCAT
>JAVJPD010000274.1:0-1436 GCA_040216475.1 Rhodospirillales bacterium | reverse complement strand
TTACTCGCTTTCCCGGACATAGGACGACCCCGTCAACAACCAGAGGCCCCACCATGCTTCGCGCGCGTCTGAACGATGCCTTAAAAGAAGCGATGAAGAATCGCGACGAGGTGAAGGTCAACACCGTGCGCCTGATTCTGGCCGCGCTGAAGGACCGCGATATCGCCGCCCGCGGCAAGGGCAAGCTCACGGAGATCGGCGAGGACGAAATCCTCTCGATGCTGCAGTCCATGATCAAGCAGCGCAACGAGAGCATCAAATTGTACGAGCAGGGCAACCGCAAGGAATTGGCCGACCAGGAGCGCGCGGAAATCGAGGTCATCCAAAGCTTCCTGCCCGAGCCCTTGAGCGAGGAAGAAATGGCCGAGGCCATCCAAAGGACCATCGGCGAGGTCGGCGCCTCCAGCATCAAGGAAATGGGCAAGGTCATGGCCGTGCTCAAGGAGAACTACGCGGGCCGCATGGACTTCGCCAAGGCCAGCGCGGTGATCAAGGAACGCCTGGGTTAGATCGGATCATGATTTATCGGAAGCGCCGTTCGGTTCCGATAAATCATGTGAATCCGATTGACATCGATAAATCAGGGCCGATTCGGGCGCCGATTCGCCGATACCCCCGCCCGATCCGCTCGGGCCCGTTGCCCCGGTTTGTGGACAAGCTGGGGACGGGTGTGGAAAACTTAAGAATCATAACCATTTAAGGCGCATGCCCCGGCCGATAAGATCGGCGGTTACGACCTGGCCGCGCGGGCTGCCGCAAAGCTGTATAAAGGTCCTCTCGGAGTGCGTTGATGGCCTTTTCGCCGCAATTTCTGGACGAGTTGCGCCACCGCGTCGGCATCGTCGACGTGGTGAGCCGCCGCGTGCGCCTGACCAAGCGCGGGCGCGAGCATCTCGGCCTGTGCCCGTTCCATAAAGAGAAGACGCCCTCGTTCACGGTCAACGAGGAGAAAGGCTTTTATCACTGCTTCGGCTGCGGCGCGCACGGCAGCGCCATCGACTTCGTGATGAACACGGACAACCTGAGCTTTCCCGAGACGGTCGAGCGCCTGGCCCACGACGCCGGCATGGAAGTGCCGGCCGATACGCCCGAGGAACGCGAACGCGCCAAGGCGCAAAAGACCCTGTTCGACGTGATGGAGAAGGCGCGCGCGATCTTCGCGCGGAATTTGCGTCTGCCCGAGGGCCGGGGCGCGCTCGACTACCTGCACGGACGCGGCCTCGACGACGCGGCGATTCAGGAATTCGGGCTCGGTTACGCGGTCGAATCGCGCGGCGCGCTCAAGGGGCTTCTGGCGCGCGAGGGCATCGAGGAAGGGCAGATGATCGCCGCCGGCTTGATCATCAAGCCCGAGGACGAGACCCGGGGAACCTATGACCGCTTCCGCCGCCGGGTGATGTTTCCGATCCTGGACGCGCGCGGCCGGGTGATCGCCT
>JAVJPD010000273.1:0-1848 GCA_040216475.1 Rhodospirillales bacterium | reverse complement strand
CGAAAGCTTGTCCGATAAACGCGAGATGGATTTGTTGGCATCGGTCGCTTGCGAAGGCGGCGACGTCGCCTGAATCATCTTTTGCATCGACTTCAACGCCCTGTCCTGCGCTTCCAAACGCTGCAGCAATTCGTTCAGCTGACCGGAAAACCTGGTGCGTTCCTCTTCGAGCTTTCTGATCGCCTCGGCGTCCGATTTTTGCGCTTCCGTCAGCCCTTCGACCGCCTTGCTGCGCTCGGCGACCGCGACGATCCGCGGGTCCTCGAACGGGTCCTTGAGCGCCGCCGGCAGATACGGCTTCACATGCCCGAACCAGAACGGCGCGGTGCCGTAAACCGCGCCGATCAGCACGGCAAACCCGAGGACGCACCAAGCGAAGGCCGCCAGCCCCGTGCGCGCGCCGGCGAACGTCACCGACTCGGAAGCCGCGTTTTGCCGGTCGCCGCCGGTCGCCGGTTTCGACGCCGCTTGATCGGCATTCGGAGGTTTTTTCGCCTTGGTTTTGCCCGGTTTTTTCGGGTCTTCCGCCGAATTGGGGATGATGGCCATGACTCGTGAATCGTCCGCTTTCCCTGCATTAAAAGACAATTTTCTTATCTTAACAGGGATGCGTGCTATCCGCCGTGAAAAAAATCGCCGCGCCCCCCGGCGGTCATACGGAAATCAGGCGTTCCTGCCGTTTCGTTCGGCCTGCCACTGCTCGATCGTTGCGATCAGGGTTTCCTGATTCGGTATGTCGGCGACGCGGATATCCGCGAACGGCAGATCGCCGGCGGCCTCGGCCACGGCGAGACTGAGACAAAAAGCCGTCACGGTTTTGCACGCCTCTTCGAGTCCGGACTCGCGAATGAGCGCGGCGAACGTCGCCGCGGTGCGCGGCGAATACAACAGGACCATCCCGATACCGCCCGCCCGCATGAGCCCGACCGTCCTATCCGCCAGCCTATGGGCCGCATGCGCGGCGTACAGCACTTCGCGGCGCAGCGAGAATCCCGCGGCTTCCAAATCGCCCGCCAGATTGCCGGCGACCCGCGTGCCCGCGACATGCAGCAACGAGCCCCGCGCGGGCGAAAGCCGTTGTTTGACAAGCGCCGCCAAGGCGGTGACGTCGCCTGCCGCGCTGTCGACGGACGTAAAATCGAACGAACGCGCGATTTCCGCCGAGGCGTCGCCGACCGCGAACAACGGTATGGATCTTTCCGGCGTGCGCCGGGCCAAGGCGCGCGCGCCGTTGGCGCTCGTGATCAGGATCGCCTGCACGCCGTGCAAATCGAGCGCCGGCCCGGCGGCGATGTCGATCACCAAGAGCGGATCGATGACGGAGTCGAAACCCATCTCGGCAAGCCGCTCGGCCAAGGGAACGGCATCGTCGTGCGGCCGGGTGATGAGCGCGCGCAAGGCCATGCCCCCCCTCAGCCGAGCCCGGCCAGAAAATCCGGGCCCGCGTCGGCGAGCAGCTTATCGCCGACGCGGCGTCCGATTGTTTCGGGATCGTCGGCGGGGCCTGAATCCCGCGCCTGGATCAACGCGCTGCCGTCGGGCTTGGCGATCAGCCCGCGCAAGGACAAGGTGTCGCCCGCCACCGTCGCAAGCCCGCCGATGGGCGTGCGGCACGAGCCGTCGAGCACGGCGAGCATGGCCCGCTCGGCACGCACGCAGGCCGCCGTTTCGGCATCGTTTAACGCGCCGAGATAGTCTCTCATACGATGATCGCCCGACCGGCACATGATTCCGATCGCGCCCTGGCCGACGGCGGGCAACTGGTCGCCGGGCTCGATAATGCCGGCGGCGGCTTCGGTTTTGTTCAACCGTTTGAGCCCAGCCACGGCGAGCAGCGTCGCATCGACC
>JAVJPD010000272.1:0-3160 GCA_040216475.1 Rhodospirillales bacterium | reverse complement strand
TTCCGATCTCCCGGGCGCGAATGTGTTGCATCTGGCCGAGCGATGACGTGTGAGGGAACCACAGAGGCACAGAGACGCCGAGAAGATTTAATCTCTTTATCTCTGTGCCTTCGTGTCTCTGTGCCTTCGTGTCTCTGTGGTTTCTATTCTTTTTTCTTTTTCTTCTTCTCGGCGGCTTTCTTCAGGAAGACGCCGTAGTTGGTCTTGATCCAGTTCTGCAGCCACTGGGTCGAGTCGCGATCGAGGATAGCGGCATTCTGCATGGCCTTGAGGGCCGTCGCGCCGAGCTGCTGCTGATAGGGGACCATGATCTTCATGCCCTGCTTGGACTTGAAGGCCGGATCGTTCACCACTTTCTTGGCGGCTTCGCGATAGGCCGCGAGGACTTCAGGCTTGGTCTTCTTCGGCAGCACGACCATCTTGCTCGCCATGATGCGCAGGTTGAACAGCGCCTTGAGGGTTTTGCCTTCGGCGCCGCCGATCGGCTTGCCGTGGAGCTGTTCATACGCCTCGAAGAAGCTCGGCACGTCCTGGATCATGGGATCGCGCACGATCTTCCCGTCGGTTTGCTCGAAGCCGTAGGTGAACAGAACGACCGCCTTGCCCTTTTTCACCAGCGGCACGACCTTGGTGAGGTAGGACGCGGTGGTGTCGTAGTTCAGGTCGGTTTCGCCGCGCGCGAACGCCTGGCGGGCCTTGCCGCGGCTGAGGCCGCCGACGAACTTGATCTTGTAGCCCAGCAGATCGAAGGCGACGAGCAGCGGCAATTCGGAGCCCGT
This sequence comes from Rhodospirillales bacterium, assembly GCA_040216475.1. Classification (GTDB taxonomy): domain Bacteria; phylum Pseudomonadota; class Alphaproteobacteria; order Rhodospirillales; family CALINB01; genus CALINB01. The sequence continues at coordinate 2,381 of JAVJPD010000272.1, read as the reverse complement.
GGGTTTGCGGCTGCCGAAAACGAATTCCTTGCCCTTCAGTTTGGCGGCTTCGCCTTTTTTCACGCCGAATTTCGGCGAGGCGTAAACGACGACGCCGAAGGGCGAGGTGATGACGGGGATGAAGTCGGCGAAATCGAACTTCACGGCCTTCTCGCCGATCACGAATTGCGTGAGCGCACTCGCGGTCGGCATGGTCAGCATCAGGCCGTCGTCTTTCGCGTTGCGGGCGAAATAGTTGATGCCGCGCGTCGAGGCGCCGCCGGGCATGTTGCGGATGAGGACCGTCGGCTTGCCGGGCAGGTGCTTCTCGAACAGGGGTGCCAGGAAACGGCCGTAGATGTTGGAGCCGCCGCTTTCGGGATAGGGAATGATGAAGTTGATTTTCTTGCCGGAGAAATCCGCCGCGGCGTGAGCGGAGAGCGGCGCCAGCGCGGCGATCACCGCCGCGGCGGCCGCGAATGTGCGAAGGGCCTTAAGGCCCTTTTTGGGTGCATCGGTCATGGGGAACCTCCCTTAGGATGGTTTAGTACATTAGAGATATCGAAATTATGATAAGTCCGCGCCGGGCATATGGCTATGGGAAAGATTCCACGGAAGGATTCCGGGGCTCGTATTTCCGGCTCGGAGTCCCCAGATACAGGGTTCCGGAACGGGCCCGATATGTTTTGGAATAAAGAATAATGGCTGTTCGCAACGATGCTCCGCGGCCGCACGGCGGCCGGATTCCCGTTAAAATTACAAAAATCACACCGTTTTTGTTCGGTTTCGCGATTTTCGCGTCGGCCGGCCTGTTCGGCGCCGTATCCGGCCATGCGGACGAACCCGGCGCGCAGGAAGCCGTCGAGGTGCTGCTTGCCGAAACCCCCGGCGACGTCTCGAAGTCCGCGTCCGAGGACGGGGCGGACGCGCAAGACGGGAAGAAATCCTCAAAAGCATCCCGGAAGAACGCGCCGAAAGGCTCCGGGAGTTTCGCCGACAGCGTCACCCGTCACGCCATGGCTCTCGGCGATAAGCCCGTCGCGTACATCGCCACCGCCGGTACCTTGACGGTGCCGGCCGAACGCGACAAGAGCGAAGAAAAAGCGCGCATGTTCTATATCGCCTACCGGTTGGATCGTCCGGCCGGGGCGCGTCGTCCGCTGACGTTCGTGTTCAACGGCGGCCCCGGTGCGGCGGCGGCCTATCTGCATCTCGGTGCGATGGGGCCCAAGCGGCTCGATTTTGCCGCCGACGGCCGCGTACCGACGCCGCCGGTGCGGCTGGTCGATAATCCGCAAACCTGGCTTGCCTTTACGGATTTGGTGTTCGTCGATCCGGTCGGCACGGGTTACAGCCGGACCGTATCGGGCAAGGACGAGAAACAGGTCGAAAGCGACGACGACTCGCCGTTTTGGGCGACCGGCCGGGATCTCGACGCGCTCGGTGCGTTCATCCGGCTTTACCTGACGCGCAACGAGCGCTGGCTGTCGCCCACGGTTCTGGCCGGCGAAAGTTACGGCGGGTTTCGGGTCGCCGCGCTGGCCGACCGGCTGCAGTCGAAATTCGGCATCTCGGTTCGCGGGTTGGTGATGATCTCGCCGGCGCTGGAATTCGACCTGCTGTCCGAAAGCCGGTTCCGCCTGCTGCCGTGGGTCGTGCGGGTGCCGTCCTACGCGGCAGCGGCGATGCATCACGGGCGTTCGGATGCGGGCACCGGCGCGGCGGCGCTGCAAACGGCCGAACGTTTCGTCACCGATGAGCTGCTGGCGGGACTGACCCGGGGCGGGGCGCTTGCGGGCAAACCGCGCGCGGATCTGCTGTCCCGTCTGGCGCGTCTGACCGGCTTGCCGGAAGATTTGGTGAAGCGCTACGGCGGCAAACTGCCGGGCGACGTTTTCGCCTCGCGCCTGCTGGAAAAGGACGGGCGGATCGTCAGCATTTACGATGCCTCGATCGGTTATCCGGCGCCTCATCCCGCCGAGGGGCGGTATCGCGATCCGCGCCTGGCACGCATCAGCGCGGCCGTCACCGCGGCGTTCAACGACGATGTGCGGACCCGGCTGAAGGTCGAAACCGATCTGCCGTACGAGGTGTTGAACCGGCGGACCAACGCGAACTGGAGTTGGGGGCGGCGCTCGGGCCGGTCGGGGCCGCCGGGGTCGGCCGATAACCTGGAGGATGCCTTCAAGCGCATCGAAGGCTTACGCGGATTGCTGGTCCACGGCCTGTACGATTTGGTGACGCCTTATTTCGGTTCGGCTTTTTTGGTCAATCAACTCGACCTCGAACCGGCGTTACGCGAACGCCTGACGGTTCGCACCTACAAGGGCGGCCACATGTTCTACAGCCATGCCGAGTCGCGCAAGGCGTTTTATGAAGACGCGCGGCGCCTCTACGAAAAA
>JAVJPD010000271.1:0-7467 GCA_040216475.1 Rhodospirillales bacterium | reverse complement strand
TGGCGATCGCGTCGCCGCGTGCCACGGCCATCTGTTTGGCTTCCCAATATTCGAACGCGAGCTCGAACAGAATCCCCTGCTCGAACGCGAAGACGATACCGTCAACGGTATGGAGGTCCCGGACGAAGTATTGTCCGGCGAAGCCGCCGGCGTTGCCGCCGATCCGGAAGCCGATATCGATTTCGGCGCCGCCGCGTCTTCGGGCGCCGAAAGCGATTCCCTCGATGCGCCCGACGACGCCATCTGGGACGGCGCCAGCCCCGGCGACGGCGGCGGCGATTATTCGGAATCGTCGGCTTTCTCGCAGAGCCAATCCGCCGGCGGCGGCTTCGACGGCGACCTGCCGAGCCTCGAGGAGACGCTGAGCGATTCGATTTCGTTGCAGGATCACTTGCGTTCGCAACTCACGATGATCGACGACGCCGTCGACCGGATGATCGCGGTTCACCTGATCGATCTCGTCGACGAATCCGGTTATTTACCCCCCGACCTGTCTTCCGTCGCCGACCTTTTGGGATGCGCCGAAGAGCGCGTCGAAAAAACCTTGGAGCAGGTGCAGCAGTTCGATCCGCCCGGAATTTTCGCGCGCAGCCTCGCCGAATGCCTGGCGCTGCAGTTACGCGATCTCGACCGTCTCGATCCGGCCATGCAGGCGCTGCTCGATAATCTCGATCTGCTCGCGAAACACGATCTGAACGCGCTTATTAAAAAGTGCGGCGTGGATGCCGAGGACATCAGCGACATGGTCGCCGAGATCAAGGCGCTCAATCCCAAACCGGCATTGACGTTCGAGCAGACCGTTACCCAGTCGGTGACGCCCGACGTCCTGATGCGCCCGAAGGCGGGCGGCGGGTGGATCGTGGAACTGAACGCGGAAACCCTGCCGCGGGTCTTGGTCAACAACAATTATTACGCGCAAATCAGTCAGGCCGCGCGCAACAAGGACGAGAAACGGTATATCGTCGAATGCCTCACGTCCGCCAATTGGCTGGTGAAATCCCTGCACCAGCGCGCGACTACGATTCTTAAAGTGGCCGCCGAGATCGTGCGCCAACAGGACGGGTTCTTCGTTAACGGGGTTCAATCCCTGCGGCCCTTGGTGCTGCGCGATATCGCCGACGAGATCGAAATGCACGAAAGCACGGTCAGCCGGGTCACGTCGAATAAATTCATGGCGACGCCGCGCGGTATTTACGAGCTGAAATATTTCTTCACGCCGGCGCTCGGGAACGCCTTCGGCGGCTCGTCCCACTCCGCCGAGTCGGTCCGCCATCGGATCAAGTCGTTGATCGATGCCGAGCCGGCCGAGAAAATTCTGTCGGATGATAAAATCGTCGAGATTCTACAAAAGGAAGGAGTGGATATCGCCCGCCGGACGGTAGCCAAATACCGCGAATCGATGGGAATCGGTTCGTCCGTCCAGCGCCGGCGTGACAAACAGGCTGCGATCTGACCGCGGAGAAAAGACCTCAAGCCTAGGGTTTCCGGGGTTTTTAGGGCCTCTTGACACTCCCGGCCTTGGCCACTACTTTCCGGGCCTTCTAAAGGCTGCACGGTATGGGAGGCGTCTTTTATCGTCCACGTGCGGCGGCGGGAATCGTGACGCCATCGCTGTTTTTAATAGCGTCGCGCCGGAGCGCTGTATAACCCGTAGAGGGAAGAACGGCCGCATTTATGGATATTTCAATACAAGGCAAGCATCTCGATGTCGGTGAGGCGTTACGCACGCACGCCGAACAGAATCTCGACCACACGGTCGCGAAGTATTTCAACCGGGCCTTGGATGCATCCGTGACGTTTTCACGCGAAAGCCATTTGTTCCGCACCGATATCCTGGTTCATGCCGGCCGCGGCCTGACGATGCAGGGCAGCGCCGCCAACGACGATGCCTATATTTCGTTCGACCAGGCCCTGGAGCGTATTTCGAAGCAGTTGCGCCGCTACAAACGCCGTTTGGTCGATCATCATAAGCGGGCGGCGGAAGAACCTCTGATGGCGCAGCAATACGTTCTGGCGCCCGAACAGGAAGACGAAGTGCCGGAGAACGCTCAACCCGTCATCGTTGCCGAGATGCCGCATGAGATCGCGACGCTCACGGTCGGCGAGGCGGTCATGCGGATGGATTTGGCGAATGTGCCGATCACGATGTTTCGGAACCGGGCTCATGGCGGTATCAATGTCGTTTACCGCCGGCCGGACGGTCATATCGGGTGGATCGATCCCAACAATGTTCCTCAGGGAAAATCTTAACGGACAAACAGGTGGATAGCGGTATGGATATTGCCGATCTTCTTACAGTCGATTGTATCGTTGCGGATCTGCGGGTCACCAGCAAAAAGCAGGCTTTACAGGAGCTGGCCCGGCGGGTCGCCGATCTTGCCGGTTTGCATGAACGGTCGGTTTTCGACGTTCTGATCGAGCGCGAACGGCTCGGCACCACGGGCGTCGGCAACGGGATCGCCATCCCGCACGGCAAGTTGCCGAACCTCGACCGTCTTTACGGCCTGTTCGCCCGATTGGACAAGCCGATCGATTTTCATGCCATCGACGATCAGCCCGTCGATCTGATTTTTCTGCTGCTGGCCCCCGAATCCGCCGGCGCGGATCACCTCAAGGCGCTGGCCCGGGTGTCCCGCCTGTTGCGCGACAAGGCCGTCTGCGAGAAACTGCGCGGTACCGACGACGCAGAGGCGCTGTTCGCGCTTCTTACCGAATCGGCGGAACACCGCGCCGCTTAATCCGCGTTAAATTATAATCCGGTTTAGTGAACGCTGAGGGGCTCGAGATCGTTGTCCCGAATGGCGTCATAAGCTAAATCGCGCCGCTCCGAAACGCCGAGACGCTGTCCGTCGGCGCCGAAAATCCCGAAAGCCTGAACGCCCTCGATGGTTACCGGCCGCACGTAGGCGACGTAGTTGACGCCGAGCGACGCCAATTCGTTTTGCGAGAGGTGACGCAGCCATTCGTCGTCACCGGCGATTTTGGTTTCGGTCTTGTGTTCCTGGTTTGTCATGTTCGTGTTCCACTATGCCTTGCTAACGGGGCGGGATTAATGGGTCAGGCGATCAGGCGTCAGGCTCGAGGTCGACGGTTTTAGCGCCGGCCGGCTTGCTTTTGCCGTTTCCCGAAGCCTTCTCGATCGCGATCGTGCGGACTTCCGGTTCGTGCACCTGGCGGTCGAGATTGATATGCAGGAGGCCGTTGTCCATGTGGGCGCCCTTGACTTCGATGCCTTCCGCCAAAACGAAGCTGCGTTGGAATTGCCGCGAAGCGATGCCGCGATGCAGGAATACGCGGTTCGACTCGTCTTCAGAATTCCGGCCGCGCACGATCAGCTGATTTTCCTCGATGGTGACGCTGAGGTCATCCATCGAAAATCCCGCGACCGCAAGCGTGATGCGCAGACTGTTCTCGCCGGTTTGCTCGATGTTGTAGGGGGGGTAGCCCTCGGACGACATTTTCGATGCCTGATCGATCAGGCGCTCGAAATGGTCGAAACCCAATAACAGGGGGCTGTTGAAGCCCGTTAATCTCGGCATGGCCGCGATCTCCTCTTAAGCATGAGCGAGTGCGTCGTTCGGACCCTCCCTTGAGGCATCCGCTCCTAAGATGGGGCCCACGGCGCATCCCGTCAAGGGGCGGGCGCGGCGGCTGGCCGTGATGGCGTGCGGGGGGTGGCGTGGCGGGGAAGGGGCGGTCAGCTGGCCCGGCGTTCGTGCTGGGGCACGTACAGCTCGCCGCAATAGGCGCTGTCCGGAAACAACGCGGCGGAGTGGCGCATCTTGCGCCGGTGTTCCGGCCACGAGTAGTCCTTGGAGGCCTTGTGCTGCGCGGCGGTGTTATCCCAGACCAGCAGGTCGTGGGTACGCCATTTATGGCGATAGACGAATTCCGGTTTGGTGATGTGCGCCTGAATTTCCTGAATGACGGCGCGGCCCTCGTCTTCGGGCATGCCGGTCAGGCTGAACGCGTAGTTTTCATTGATGAACAGCGATTTCTTGCCCGTGATGGGATGCTCGCGCACGACCGGATGGGTGACGTCCGGCGTTTGTTGCTTTTGCGCTTCCGACAGATCTTCCCGGCCGGTCAGATCCTTTTCCGCTTGATGCTTCAGGTGTTGCCGCCGGGCGTATTGGAAAATACCGCGACGATTTTCGACGATTTTCTTGAGAGGCGCCGGCAGCGTTTCATAGGCGCGCACCGCGTTCGCGAAATAAGTATCGCCGACCGTCGAACCGTCCGGGTTCAGCCCGGGGACTTCCTCGGCGAACAGGATCGAACACCGGCTCGGGCGCAGCAGGAAGCAGAGATCGGAATGCCACGCCGTGCCCGCGTAGGCGCTGCCGACGGATTTCCCTTTTTCCTGGAAGTTGGTGATCAGATGAATCGGTGGATAGCCCGGCAGGCCGTATTCGTTCGAGCGGACATGGACGTTCGGTTTGCCGAAACGGGCGGTCAGGTCGACCTGGGCCCGCGGCGAGAGGTCCTGATCGTGGAAAACCAGAACGTGGTTTTCGTTGAACGCCTCGTCGATCTTGGCGAAGGTCGCATCGTCGAGGTTTTCGAGATCGACTCCCAGGATTTCGGTGCCCAGAGGGGCGCCGTTACCGGTATTTTTGCGAATTTCGAACGTCATGGTTCTTCGTTTCCCTCGTGGAATGCCGCCCGGTGATGCCGTTCCCGAATGCCGTCAAGGGTGGCGACCGCGAACGGTTTCGACTTACAATGTGATTTTGTCTTATGGTTTTGCAACATGAAACGCGATTTTGCAAATCGAAACGGTAGAAGGCGGGAAAGCAGGCTTTTCGGCGCGTGGCTGGCCGTACTCTGCGGTTTGATTTTTCTGGAATCGACGGCGCCGCGGGCCGAGCCGGCGGAACCGGCGCCGCCCAAGGAGAAAGGCGTTTTCAGCGTCCAGATCGAAAACGATCTGTTCGGCAGCGGGACCGATCGCCATTATACCAACGGCATTCGCCTGGCTTGGTCATCGGCGGAAAACGACGTGCCCGACTGGGTGCGCACGGCGGCCGGATGGGTCCCGGTGTTCGCCGGCCACGGCAAGTTGCGCACCAGCTACGAAATCGGCCATAGCATCTATTCGCCCGACAATACGTCGACGGCGGCGTTGATTCCCGACGAGCGGCCTTATGCCGGTTATCTCTACGCCGGCGTCGGGCTGGTGTCGGATACCGGCCGGCGCCGCGATAACCTGCAATTCTCGCTGGGCATTATCGGCCCGTCCGCTTTCGGCGAGGAGGTGCAGCGCAACTGGCATAGCCTGATCAATTCGTCCGATCCCAAGGGCTGGGATAACCAACTCAAGGATGAAATCGCGCTGCTGCTCACCTACGAACGCCAATGGTGGCGCTATCACGACTTCAAGGCCGCTGGTCTCGGCGTCGACATGACTCCGCACGTCGGTTTCGCGCTCGGCAACGTGTTTACCCATGCCGCCGCAGGGCTGACGGTGCGGATCGGCGAAAACCTGGAAAGCGACCGGTCCAGCCCGCCGCGCATCCGCCCGAGCCTGCCCGGCTCGGATTATTTCGTCAATCGTGATGCGTTCGGCTGGTATCTGTTCGCCGGCTTCGAGGGCCGTTTGGTGGGGCGCAACATCTTCCTCGACGGCAATACGTTCCGCGACAGCCACAGCGTCGATAAAAAGTATATCGTCGGCGACTTTCAGGCCGGGCTCGCCGTCACCTACGGCCGGGTGCGGGTCGCCTATACGTATGTTCTTCGAACCAAGGAATTCCGTCAGCAGGATGCGGCCGATCAATTCGGCTCGCTCAGCCTGTCGATCCGCTTTTGACGTTGCGGCGGCTCAATCGCCGCCGAACTGAATGCCTTGGGCGAGCGGCAGTTCGGCGGAATAGTTAATGGTGTTGGTGGCTCGGCGCATGTAGTTCTTCCAGGCGTCCGATCCCGATTCTCGGCCGCCGCCGGTTTCTTTTTCGCCGCCGAAGGCGCCGCCGATCTCGGCTCCGCTGGGGCCGATATTGACGTTGGCGATGCCGCAGTCGCTGCCCGATGGCGACAGAAATCTCTCCGCTTCGCGGACGTCGCCGGTAAAGACGGCGGATGCCAATCCCTGCGGCACGTCATTGTGCATCGCGATGGCGTCGTCGAAGTTCGAGTATCTCATCGCGTAAAGGATCGGAGCGAAGGTTTCCTGTTTGACGATGGCCGTTTGCGCGGGCATTTCGGCGATGGCCGGTTGTACGTACCAAGCGTTCGGGAACGTCTTTTCGAGGGTTCGCCCGCCCCCCGCGACGGTGCCGCCGTCGCGGCGGATTTGAATGAGTGCCGCTTCCATCGTCTCGAATGCCTCGCGTCCGATCAACGGACCCATCAGGTTTTTCGAATCAAGCGGCGAGCCTATGGGGATGCCGGCATACACCCGTTTGAGGCGTGCCAGCAAATCGTCGTAAATCTCTTTATGCACGATGAGACGCCGGAGCGAGGTGCATCGTTGGCCGGCGGTTCCGACGGCGGAAAACACGATCGCCCGTTCGGCAAGATCGAGATCGGCGGTCGGTGCGACGATCATGGCGTTGTTACCGCCGAGCTCGAGCAGCGAGCGCCCCAGGCGCGCCGCGACGGCCGGCGCGACGATTTTCCCCATGCGGGTGCTGCCGGTCGCGCTGATCAACGGTATCCGGGGATCATCGGTCAAGGTCCGGCCCACGGTTTCGCCGCCGCCGATCGCCACCTGCATCAAATCGGCGGGCACGCCATCGGGCGCACCGCTGAATTTTTGCACCGCGCGCCTAAAAATCTTTTCGCAGGCCAGGGCGCATAGGGGCGTTTTCTCGGACGGTTTCCATATCACCGAATCGCCGCACACGACGGCCAGGGCGAAGTTCCAGGCCCAGACCGCGACCGGAAAATTGAAAGCCGAAATGACTCCGACCGGTCCGAGAGGGTGCCAGGTTTCCATCATGCGGTGGCCGGAACGTTCGGAAGCGATGGTCAGGCCGTACAATTGGCGTGACAGGCCGAGCGCAAAATCGCAAATGTCGATCATCTCCTGAACTTCGCCAAGGCCCTCGGCCAAAATTTTTCCCGATTCGATACTCACCAGGCGGCCGAGTGGTTCTTTGGCGGCGCGCAGTTCCACGCCGAATAAGCGGATCATCTCGCCCCGTTTAGGCGGCGGTACCAGGCGCCACGTCTTGAAGGCGGCTTCGGCGGCGGCGATTTTATCCGCCACCGCTTGGGGTGAGTCCGCTTGAAGCCGGGCGACGACGCTTCCGTCAATGGGCGTTGTGACGGCGATATCGCCTTCTTTCAGCGACTCGGGGGCCAGGCCCAACTCCGTCAACGTCGTTTCGATGTTCATGTCCATCCGATTTTCCGTTACGCAGCGGCGTAATAGCGTCCGAATCGATTGGCGAGAAAATCGCTCAGGACGACGTCTTCCTGATGAACGAAGCCCTTTTGCGGCAGCTTGCCCTCGAACATCAG
>JAVJPD010000270.1:0-2847 GCA_040216475.1 Rhodospirillales bacterium | reverse complement strand
GTTCACTCGAATTTCGGGTTGGCGCTTCGAACGGCGGATCGATATGTGTCATGCAACCGTCTCGGGTTTAGTGATCGAACCGTATCGCCGGTGTCCGGCGAATCACGACCCGACTCTTGCGAAAGCCCGTGACTGTTTGATGACCGAAAAACGAAATATGGATTTAAGCGGCGCGGGCCGTGTCCAGGTAGCCTTTTTCCCGGAACCAGGAAATGGCGTCACGGATCGCCTCCTGGGCGGGCCGCGGCCTGTAACCCAGTTTCCGGATCGCCTTGTCGCTGGTGAAGAACATCTTCTTCTTCGACATCCTGAGCCCGTCGACGGTGACGAACGGCTCATGGCCGCTCAAACGGCCCCAGGCCTCGGCGGCATAGGCGATCGGCAGGATCAGATTATGCGGGATGCTGAATTTCGGCGGCGGCCCGCCGACGATGGCCGCGATCTCGTTGAGGATTTCGCGCAGGCTCATGTTGTCGCCGCCGAGAATATAACGCTCGCCGACCTCGCCCTTTTCGAAGGCAAGCCAATGCCCCTCGGCGACGTCGTCGACATGCACGATGTTCAACCCGGTATCCACGTAAACCGGCATCTTGCCCTGCGCCGCCTCGACGATCATGCGCCCCGTCGGCGTCGGCTTGATGTCGCCCGGCCCGACCGGGGTCGAGGGGTTGACGATCACGATCGGCAGGCCCTGGCCGATGAGCGCCTTGACCTCCTTCTCGGCCAGGAACTTGGATTGCTTGTAGGCGCCGATCATGTCCTCGAAGGAAACCCGCGTTTCCTCGTTGTTCGACGGCGCATTGGGTTCGATCCCCAGGGTGGCGACGCTGCTGGTGTAGACGATTCGGGAAACGCCCGCATCGGCGGCCGCCAGCATCACGTTGCAGGTGCCCCCGACGTTGATCTTGAACATCTCCGCCGGGTTCGGAATCCAAATCCGGTAATCGGCGGCGACGTGAAACAAAGCCTCACAGCCCCTTATGGCCGCATCGAGCGACTCGCGCTCGGTCATGTCGCCCTCCGCGATCTCGACGCTCAAGCCCTCCAGGTTGGCCCTATCGCTATTGGGGCGGCAGAGAACCCGCACGGTGTGGCCCGCGGCCAGCAGCCGCCGTGCGACGGCGGCGCCGACGAAACCCGTCGCTCCGGTCACAAGCGTCGTCACGGCGTTCGAACGATGGCCCGGCGATCCGGGGCCTTAGAGGTGTTTCTCATGAACGGCCTTATTATCAGAGCGGATTCGGATTGGCAAAGCCCCGGCGCGGTCCGGAAAAAACCGTGCAAATCCTTGGAAAATAAGGTAGGTATCAGCCCATGATGATCGTGCGGCCCGGGGAAATCGAATTTCCGCTTTCGAATCCCCCCCGTAATGGCCATATAGAGGCCCAGAACGTAATCCGTAACGTCACCCGTAGCGGCATAAGCCCGGCCCCTGATCAGGAGAGACCCCGTTGGCCCCGAAAAACGGCAAGAATTTCAAAGTCCTGCTCGCTCAACCCCGCGGTTTCTGCGCCGGCGTCGAGCGCGCGATCGAGATCGTCGAACAGGCCCTGACCCTCTACGGCCCGCCCGTCTACGTGCGCCACGAAATCGTCCACAACAAGCACGTGGTCGAATCCCTGAGCCAGAAAGGCGCGGTGTTCGTCGAGGAAGTCGACGAGATCCCGGACGGCGCCGTCACCATTTTCAGCGCCCACGGCGTTTCAGAGGCGGTCGAGAACGCCGCGAAGACCCGTGACCTGCCGGTGATCGACGCTACCTGCCCGCTGGTCTCGAAGGTTCACAAGGAAGGCCAGAACCATCACACCAAGAACCGCGAGGTGATCCTGATCGGCCACGAAGGCCATCCCGAGGTCGAGGGCACCATGGGGCGCATCCCCGGCGGCGTGCATCTGATCAGCCGCCCGGAGGACGTCGAGCGCCTGAGCGTGCGCGACCCCGACCGGGTCGCCTACGTCACGCAAACGACCCTCAGCGTGGACGAGACCCGCGAAGTCATCGTGGCGCTGAAAAAGAAATTTCCCAGGATCATCGGCCCCGACGTGAAGGATATCTGCTACGCGACGCAAAACCGCCAGTCGGCCGTGCGCCAGCTTGCCAACCTGGCCGACCTGCTGCTGGTCGTCGGCGCGAAGAACAGCTCCAATTCCAACCGCCTGCGCGAAATCGGCGCGGAAATGGGTATTCCGAGCTACCTCATCGACGACGCCGACAGCCTCAAGCCCGAATGGCTGGAAAACGTCAACGCCGTCGGCCTCACGGCGGGCGCTTCCGCACCGGAACAACTGGTTCAAGGCGTCATCGCGCGCCTCAGCGAATTCGGTGACGTTAAAGTCGAAGAAATCAAGGGCGTCGAAGAAAACATGCACTTCAAGCTGCCGCGCGAGTTGAGCGAAGCGGCACCGCACCGCAAATCCGCATAACCTAAGGACGAGATCTTTGGCCGTACCGATTATCCAACAAGTTCGCGTTGGCGCGTATATCCTCAAGCAGCGCCTGAAAAAGAACGACCGTTACCCGCTGGTGCTGATGCTCGAGCCCCTGTTCCGGTGCAACCTCGCCTGCCCCGGCTGCGGCAAGATCGATTACGAGGACAACATCCTCAACAAGCGTTTGAGCGTCGAGGACTGCCTGCAGGCCGTCGACGAATGCGGCGCGCCGGTCGTTTCCATTCCCGGCGGCGAACCGCTGATCCACAAGGACATCGACAAAATCGTCGAGGGCATCGTCGCGCGCAAGAAGTTCGTCTATCTCTGCACCAACGCGCTGCTGCTGGAGAAAAAACTCGATCTGTTCAAGCCGACACCGTATCTCACGTTCTCGGTGCACCTGGACGGCCTTGAGGAG
>JAVJPD010000269.1:0-1913 GCA_040216475.1 Rhodospirillales bacterium | reverse complement strand
CGAGAAGGCCGATGGCGATCAGTTGGGGAAACCCGGCAGGCCCCGCGGGCATCTTTTCGGATTCCCACAAAACGAACGCCGCAAAGGCAACGACGACGAGGCCCGAGACGATGTCCCCCTGTTTCGCCCTCATAACCCTCGCCCCATGAAAATAAACGCCATCGTTTGCCCGCCCGTAAAACACTTTAATATTATTAAATTAGTAGTTTGTGATGTTAACGTTTAACGCAAACGCCGACAACCCCGGAGTTGTCGCAGGGAACCTTTCAGGCCCCCAATCTTTTTCGGACGAGCACCAAATATTTGCGGTTATCGAAAACCGAAAGCAGACGGCTTTCGCCGGGCGGAAGAGCCTAATGTTAAGCGCTCTACATAAGCGCTTAACATAGGCATATGTTTGGTTGTTCTAACCTTCTCGGCGTTGCTTACTTGCTATTTTTCTTCGTTACCATTTTCCGCATCATCGCAAAGACGTCCTTGCTTTGCTTGACGTAATCGGCCACGTACGCTGCCGTTTCGTCGCCGTCCATGTAATCGACCGTCAAGCCGATTTTCTTGAAGTCCTTCACGAAGTTTTCATCGGCGGCCAACTTACGAAACAATTTTCCGAGCGTATCGATTTTCTTCTTGGAAACTTTGGCCGAAGCCGTCATGGAACGGGATAGATAATCGATATAGTCGATCCCGAGTTCCTTGAATGTCGGCGCTTCCGGAAGAATTTTCGACCGCTTCGGCGCCGCAACCGCCAACACGAGAACCTTATCCTTGAAACGAACGCCCCAGTTCAAATTGGTCGACATCACTTCGGTCTCGCCCCCCAAGAGGCCTTTGTACATCTTGCTGCCGCCACGATAGGGAACGAGCGTGATCGGGGCATCGACCATCTTGGTCCAGCGATAATGAAACGCCGCGCTGCCGCTTTGCGCGCCCGGCGTGCCGGCCTTAAGTTTCTTCGGATTTTTCTTTGCGGCAGCCGTCAAATCGGCGAACGTTTTAAAGGGGCCGTCCCGCTTGACGATCACCACGCTCGGCACCAGGGAGAACGTGGAAACCCATTGAATATCCTTCAACCGGTATCCTTTGTCGCTGATCTGGGTGGGAATGGTTTGATGGGGAATATTCGCCGCGCCGATGGTATAGCCGTCCTTAGGAAGATTACGCACCAGCAGATTATGGGCGACTTTACCGCCGCCACCGGGCTTATAGACGAGTTTCAAATCCACACCGAGATACTGCTTCGAATATTTTTTGACGACGCGGCTGAATGAATCGATTCCGCCACCGGGGCCCCAACCGACGACAACGGTTATCTCTTTTTCCGGATAAGCGGCATAAGACATCGATGGGGTGCCGACGATGGCAATCGCAAAGGCCGCCGCGCCGGCAACCAAGAGATGATTAATTTTTTTTCTATCTGAAAAATTCATGACCTCTCTCCATTGTGTTATATTCAGGGATAAAAATTACTCTTCCGCTGACAACCAGTGCCGAGAGCAGAAAAGCCCACGCGATTATCGCGTGGGCTCGAACAAAATCGCGACCGTAAGACCGGCCGTTATGATATGGAAAAACCCGGGAATTCCCGACGCACCCCGAAACAAGGCATCATTGCCTGATCGTGCGCTCGCGGTGCCGACCTCATGCCACACAAGCGCCATGAGTCCTCCCTCGCCACTACGTTAGCAACTTTTATGATGCTAACGGCTTGTCTGCCGGGGAGCAACCTCGGAGTCGCGGGATGAGGGGATGCAAAAACCGCGGATTCTCACGAATCCGCATGAATACCGGCGCCGGGTTAATTTTCGATAATGGCGACCGTTTGATCCTCAACGACGGAATCGTTCTCCTTAACAAGAATTTCCTTAACCGTGCCGGCTTCCGGCGCCAACACGGGGATCTCCATCTTCATGGAT
>JAVJPD010000268.1:0-1373 GCA_040216475.1 Rhodospirillales bacterium | reverse complement strand
GCCGAGCAGCGCGCCGACCTGACGTTCCCGCATCAGAACGGCGGCGCCCCGGACGTTCACGTCGCGCACAGCCCGGAGCGGGTGTTGCCGGGCCGCGTCCTGCTTGAGCTGGTCGACAACGACCGGGTCGTCGGCGGCATGACTCCTGCGTGCGCCGAGCGCGCCGCCGCGCTTTACGGCATCTTCGCGCAGGGAACGTGTCATGTGACGGACGCGCGTACCGCCGAGTTGGTGAAGCTCTCCGAAAATGCGTTTCGCGACGTCAACATCGCCTTCGCCAACGAACTGTCGCAGGTGTGCGATGCGCTCGGCATCGACGTGTGGGATGTGGTCCGGCTCGCCAATCAGCATCCGCGGGTGAACATCCTCAACCCGGGCCCGGGCGTCGGCGGCCATTGCATCGCGGTCGATCCATGGTTCATCGTCAGCTCGGCACCGAAGGAAAGCCGGTTGATCCGAACCGCGCGCACCATCAACGACGCCAAGCCCAAAATGGTCGTCCGTCAAATTCTCACAGCGGCCAAGGCGGCGAAATCGTCTTGCGTTGCGTGTTTGGGGTTGTCTTATAAAGCCGACATCGACGATCTGCGCGAAAGCCCGGCGGTCGAGATCGTCGAATTGCTGGCAGCGGAAAAGATCGCCTCCTGCCTCGTGGTCGAACCGCACGTGGAGGACCTGCCGCCGGCACTTCGGTCTCTTGCGAACGTATCTCTCGTGACGCTGGACGAGGCGCTGGCGCGCGCCGATGTGGTGGCGTTATTGGTCGACCATCGCGAATTCAAGTTGCTCGACCGCACGCGCCTGGCCGGAAAAAAGATCGTCGATACCCGCGGCGCCTGGCGCTGACAACCGGTTCACGCGAACGTCGCGTTCGCACCCAGCGACAATCCGCCCTTGTCGTCGAGCGCCCACAGCTTGACCGACGCGCCGTCGTCCGCCGGTTCGCCCTCGGCGGTGAACGGCCGGTTGCAATAAAGCGGACTGACGCAGCGATACGTAAACGACGTAAGGGCTTTGCCGGGCCTCTCCTCGGCGCATAGGTCCAACAGCGCGATCACCGCGATGCGGGCGTTGACGAGCAGGTCCGGGTAGCCCTCGGTCTCGATGGCGTATGTGTGATCGAAATGGATACGCGCGGCGCTGAACATGAGAGCGGAGAAGCGGAACAGCAGTCGCGAATCCGGATGGACCGCCGTCCGCCAAACCGCCGTGCCGGGCGCGGGCTGTGGTTTCGGCGCCGTTTTCGGGGCGTTCGGATCGGCCGCCTCGCGATAGACGATATCGTGGTTCTCGCTGACCGCGAGACCGTCCTCGCCGTAATGATCGTGGCGCACGGTAACGAACAGCAGCCGTCCCGAGCGGCCTTCCTTCGG
>JAVJPD010000267.1:0-2524 GCA_040216475.1 Rhodospirillales bacterium | reverse complement strand
GAAAGGCGGCAAATTCAGCGAGAGCGATCTGGCGCTCTTGGAGGACATGACGACCCAGGCCGCCGTCGCCCTGCAGAGCACGCAATTCGTCGAGCGCATCCAGAAATCGCGCAAGCAGGAACTCGCGTTCCTCGACGTCGTCGCCGACGTCACCTCCGATATCGATCTGCGCTCCCTGCTGCAAAAGGTCATGGGCGAGGCCACGAAAATGCTGCGCGCCGAACGCTCGACCCTGTTCCTCAACGACGAAAAGACCAACGAGTTGTGGTCTCAGGTCGGCGAAGGATTGGATTCGGTTCAGATCCGCTTTCCCAACCACCTCGGCATTGCCGGCGCGGTGTTCACCTCGGGCAAGACCATCAACATCCCCTACGCTTACGCCGATCTGCGCTTCAATCCGGCGTTCGACAAGAAAACCGGATTCTTCACGCGCTCGATCCTGTGCGTACCGGTCGTCAACAAGAACGGCAAGGTCATCGGCGTCACCCAGGTTTTGAACAAGGCGGGCGGCCCGTTCACCGACGAAGACGAGCAGCGCCTGCGCGCCTTTACGGCCCAGGTCTCCATCGGCCTCGAGAACGCCAAGCTGTTCGACGACGTGCAGAACATGAAGAACTACAACGAAAGCATGCTCGAAAGTATGTCGAACGCCGTCATCACCACCGACGAGGACGGCAAGATCGTCACCTGCAACAAGGCCGGCTACCGTATCCTGCGGGTTTCCAAGACCGACATCCTCGGCAAGGAAGCGAAGGACTTCTTCACCGGCGACAACGCCTGGATCATGGACAAGATCGCGGAAGTGGACGAAACCCAGGAATCGGATCTGCTGATGGACGCCGAAATCGTCGTCGGCCCGGACGACGACCGCGATACCCTGTCGGTCAACCTGACCGTCCTGCCGTTGATCAGCAACGAAGAGAAAAAGCTCGGCGAACTGGTCATGATCGAGGACATCAGCTCGGAAAAGCGGATGAAGTCGACCATGTCGCGCTACATGGACCCGGGACTTGCCGATCAGCTCCTGAGCAAGGACGGCGCCAGCGACGAACTCCTCGGCGGCAAGAGCGCCAAGGCGACGATCCTGTTCTCCGACGTGCGCGGCTTCACCACGCTGACCGAGGAACTCGGCGCCCAGGGCACCGTCGCCATGCTCAACGAGTATTTCACCATCATGGTGGACCGCATCACCGAACAAGGCGGCATGCTGGATAAGTTCATCGGCGACGCGATCATGGCGGCGTTCGGCATTCCCATCGAGCACGAGGACGACGAAGACCGCGCGGTGCGCGCCTCCATCGGCATGATCGCGTCGGTCCACGAATGGAGCCGGCAGCGCGTGGCCGAGGGCAAGCTGCCCGTCGACATGGGCATCGGCCTCAATACCGACAACATCGTCGCCGGCAACATCGGCTCGCCCAAGCGCATGGACTACACCATGATCGGCGACGGCGTGAACCTGGCGGCCCGCCTGGAGAGCGCCTGCAAGCAGTATTCCGCGCACATCCTGATCAGCGAATACACCGTCAAGAAGCTCAAGGGCACGTATCGAATTCGAGACATCGACGAAGTGATCGTCAAGGGCAAGACCAAGCCGGTCGGCGTTTACGAAGTGCTCGATTACCACACCGACGAAACCTTCCCCAACCTGATGGAAACCGTCAACCACTTCCGGGAAGGCCGCAAACTCTACGCCGCCGGCAGTTGGGACAAGGCCATCAAGTCCTTTAAAGAGGCGCTCAAGGCAAACAAGGCCGACAAACTGTCGAAGACCTACATCGAACGCTGCGAAATCCTCAAGGCCGATCCGCCCAAGGACTGGAAAGGCGTTTGGGTCATGACGTCCAAATAGGCGGCATTCCACCCCAATCGCGTTTTTTAACGTCAAAAATTGATCAAAAACAATAAGGCCGTAACATAGTTTGCGTAATATTTACGCATGACCATTCGCAATCTCGATAAATTGTTCAAACCGCGATCGGTTGCCGTCATCGGCGCCTCAAACCGACAACGGTCCGTCGGCGCGACCGTGATGCATAATCTTCTCAACGGCGGATTCGAGGGGCCGGTGATGCCGGTCAATCCAAACGAAAAAGCCGTTGCCGGCGTTTTGTCCTATCCCAGCATTACCGATCTGCCGCATAGCGCCGACCTTGCGGTTATCTGCACTCCCCCGCCGACCGTGCCCGAAATTGTCGAGCAACTTTGCGAACACGGAACGGGCGCCGCCGTCATTCTTACCGCCGGCTTATCTCGGCATAAAACGGAAAGCGGCGAAACACTTGCCGAGACCGTCTTTGCAACGACAAAAAAATACGGACTCAGGGTTTTAGGGCCGAACTGCCTCGGCTTGCTGGTTCCCGGTATCGGCCTGAACGCCAGTTTTGCCCACCTGCCGGCACGGCCGGGCAAGATCGCCTTCATCTCGCAATCAGGCGCAATGTGCACGGCGGTCCTTGATTGGGCGGAAGAGCACAATGTCGGTTTTTCTCACTTTGTCTCCCTTGGCGAAAGCATCGATGTC
>JAVJPD010000266.1:0-3036 GCA_040216475.1 Rhodospirillales bacterium | reverse complement strand
TAACCAGCAACGCATCTCTATCCAAAGAGGAAAGAGAAAAAATTAGAATCGGAGCATCAAAAATTTTTATTTGGGGGAAAATATCTTATAGCGATGTGTTCGATGTGAGGCATAATACATTCTTCTGTTATATGTTTTTTGGAGAAAAAATTTACAAAAATGAACCCAACCCAGCAAATAACGGTCCTCGGACACGCAAGCGCGATGTATGTTGGCATCCTAGAAACGACTAGTTATCAATACTCTCCATAACCCACTAATCCACACCAGGGAGGAACCTCGATGGCCGAACAAGCCCAGGCGGATGTGCTGAGCCCGGAAACGGTGCACGGCAAATTCAAGGAGCACGGCATCACGCATGTCGTATGGCTGCCCGACAGCGAAACCAACTGGCTCTATATGCTGATGAAATCGGACCCGAACCTGACCCTGGTCGGCGTCGGGCGCGAGGGCAATGCGGCCTCCATCGCCGCCGGGCTGTGGACGGGCGGCGCCAAGCCGGTGATCCTGATCCAGAACACCGGCATGATGGAGTCGGGCGATTCCATCCGCGGCTGGCTCAAGAGCCTCAACATTCCGGCGGTGCTGATCGTCGGCTATCGCGGCTACACCCGCCACGGGGTGAACAGCGACACGGCGGCGGATTTCACCGAGCCGTTCCTGAATGCGTTTCAGATCAAATACTATCTCGTCGAAAGCGACAGGGATGCCGACCGCATTTCGATTGCGTTCAAGGAAGCCGAGAAAATCAAAGGGCCGGTCGCGGTGCTCGTCGCCGACGAATACCACGGCTTCAACCGCTAACGGGGAGGGGAACTATGATTCACACGGCGGAACTGTTCGAAGTCTTCAAACCGTATCGGGGCGATTCCATCGTCATTCCCGGACGCGGCGGCCGGTTTTGGGTGAAGCTCACCGAGAACGAAAATCTCGACGCGACGCTTGGCGATCCGTCGATGGGCGGCTGCGCGGCGTTCGGCCTCGGCATCGCGCTGGCGCAGCCTAAACGTAAAGTCATGCTGTTCGACTCCGAGGGCGACATCCATATGAGCATGGGCATGTTGAGCACCATCGCCGAGCAGGCGCCGGCGAACCTCTATCACTTCCTGATCGACAACGGCATGTACGCGACCACCGGCGGCCAGCCGGTGCCGAACGCGGACAACGTCGATTACGCCGGGCTCGCCAAGGCCTCGGGCTATCCCAAGGTCGCGTCCTACGACGATATCAAGAACCTGAAGAAGGATCTGCCGGATATCCTGAACGGCGAGGGACCGATTTTCATCCACATGAAGATCGTGCCGGAAATCCAGAACGAGGCCATCGGCGCGCGCAAGCCGTGGAACCCGCGCAAGCGCCCGGACGTGATCGCCCAACTGCACGCCGAGCTGGCGAAGTAGCGGCCACCCCCACCCTCAAACGCATGCGTTTGACCTCCCCCGCGATGGGTGAGGGACGGGGTGAGGGTGAGATCATGCACTGCGTGAAGCCTGTCCTCCGGCCGGCCCTTGGCCGATTCGGTGGGGCATGACGGTCGGAAAATCATGCGGTTTATCGAAAAAGAAAAAACCACAGAGACACCGAGGCACAGAGTTTAAAAACGTTTTCTCTGTGTCTCTGTGTCCTTGTGGTTCAAAGACGTTCGCGGCGTTATTCCGCCGCCGCTTTGGTGGTTTGGATCGCTTCCAGAATCTTCGGCGGCGACAGCGGCAGGGAACCCATGTACTTGCCGATGGCGTGCTCGACCGCGTTGGCCACCGCCGCCGGCGCGGGCACGATGGGCGGTTCGCCGACGCCGCGCACCCCGTAGGGGTGGTTCGGGTTCGGCACCTCGACCAGCACCGCGTCGATCATCGGCACGTCGGAGGCGACCGGCATGCGGTAATCGAGAAAGCCGGTGTTCTGCAGCTTGGCGTCCTTGTCGTAGAAGTATTCCTCGTTGAGCGCCCAGCCGATGCCCTGCACGGCGCCGCCTTGAATCTGGCCCTCGACGTAGTCCGGCGAGATTGCGCGACCGACGTCCTGCACCACCGTATAGCGCTTGGGCGAGACGAAGCCGGTTTCCGGATCGACCTCGACGTCGACAAGCTGGGCGCTGAACGCCGCGCCCGTGCCGCCGGCGTTGATTTCCGAATGCCCGGCGATGGCGCCGCCGATCTTGGTGGCGATGGCGGCCAACTCCTTCAGCGTCATCGGCTTGAGATCGCCCTTGCCGGCGGGCGGAATGGCCGATCCCGCTTCCCACGTTACGTCATCGGCCGAGACGCCCCATTTCTTGGCGGCGAGCGCGCGCAGTTTCTCGATGATCTCGCGGGTCGCGTTGACCACCGCCCAGCCGGTCGCGAAGGTGGTGCGGCTGCCCGCCGTCAGGTGGCTGTAACCGAGAACGGAGGTATCGCCGACCACGGGCTTGATGGTTTCAATGTCGACGCCGAGTTCCTCGGCCGCCATCGCGCGCATGGAGGAGCGCGAGCCGCCGATGTCCGGATTGCCGGTGGCGACCGTGACGGTGCCGTCGTCCTGCAGGTTGACCGACACGCTGCTGAGGCCGCCGCCGTGCATCCAATAGCCGAGCGCGAAGCCGCGGCCCTGGTTGGGGCCGAGCGGGGCCTTGTAGTGCGGGTGGTTTTTCATCTGCTCGAGCACGTCGACCAGGCCGATGTGGCCGAACTTGGTGCCCATCAGGCTTTCGCAGCCGTCGGTCACCGCGTTCTTCATACGCAGATCGATCGGGTCCATGCCGAGCCGGTCGGCGAGTTCGTTCAACGTGCTCTCGGCGGCGTAACATGCCATCGGCGCGCCGGGCGCGCGGTAGGCCGCGACCCGGGGGCGATTGACGCAGACATCGTGGGCGATGGCGTACACGTTCGGGATGGTGTAGGCCGAGAAGAAGGTTTCGACCGCGCGTCCGACCGGCGAGCCCTTGAAGGCGCCGGCCTGATAGAAGATTTCGGCCTCGGCCGCCGTGATGGTGCCGTCCTTCATGGCGCCGATCTTCACGCGCGAACGGGTGCCGACGGTCGGCCCGGTGGCGCG
>JAVJPD010000265.1:0-2052 GCA_040216475.1 Rhodospirillales bacterium | reverse complement strand
CACGGCCGGATCGATCTTGGCGCCGTCCTGGCGGCAATCGAGATGAGGAGAACCAAGGCCGGCCGTCAATTCTTTCAGCGCCAGCATGGACTCGCCGTCGGCCTGATCTCCGGCGATGGCGGCGATCTGCGCACCTTTCGTGCCGGAAACCTTCTCCGCGATGGCCGCGAAGGCCTCGTCCCAACTCGCCTCTTCGAGCTTGCCGTTGCGCCGCACATAGGGGCGGTCGAGGCGTTGGCGCCTGAGACCGTCGCAGGCGAACCGGGTTTTGTCGGAAATCCATTCCTCGTTGACGTCTTCGTTGAGGCGCGGCAGCACGCGCAGCACTTCGGGGCCGCGGGTATCGACGCGGATGTTGCTGCCGACCGCGTCCATCACGTCGATGGATTCCGTTTTCTTCAATTCCCATGAACGCGCGGCGTAGGCATAAGGTTTGTTCGTCAGCGCGCCGACCGGGCATAAATCAATAATATTTCCGGACATCTCCGAGGACAGCGCTTTCTCGACGTAGGTGCCGACCTCCATGTGCTCGCCGCGCCCGGTGGCGCCGAGTTCTGGCACCCCCGCGACCTCGGTCGCGAAGCGGATGCAGCGCGTGCAATGGATGCAGCGCGTCATGATGGTCTTGACCAGCGGGCCGATGTCCTTGTCCTTCACCGCGCGCTTGGCTTCGCGGTAGCGGCTGATGCCCTGGCCGTAGCCGAGGGCCTGGTCCTGCAGGTCGCACTCGCCGCCCTGATCGCAGATCGGGCAATCGAGCGGATGGTTGATCAGCAGGAACTCCATCACGCCCTTGCGCATTTTTTCGACTTCGGGGGTGTTGGTGTGGATCACCATGCCCTCGCCCGCCGGCATCGCGCACGAGGCGATGGGCTTCGGCGATTTTTCCATCGCCACCAGGCACATGCGGCAATTGCCCGCGATCGACAGCCGTTCGTGATAGCAGAAGCGCGGGATCTCGGCCCCGGCCTGCTCGCACGCCTGCAGGATCGTCATCCCCGGTTCGACTTCGACTTCCTTGCCATCAATCGTCAGTTTCGGCATGTCTTTACCTTTACGCCGCTTCGGTCGCGTTGGCCGCCTGATACTCGGCGATACGCTTCTCGATCTCGGGACGGAAATGGCGGATCAGGCCTTGCACCGGCCAAGCCGCCGCATCGCCGAGCGCGCAAATCGTGTGCCCCTCGATTTGCCGGGTGACTTGCTCCAGCAAATCGATCTCCTCGACCGTCGCGCTGCCCTTCACCATGCGATCCATCATGCGCGACAGCCAGCCGGTGCCTTCTCGGCACGGCGTACACTGCCCGCAGCTTTCGTGCATATAAAAACGCGACAGCCGCGAGATCGCCTTGATGATATCGACCGACTTGTCCATCACCATCACGGCGGCCGTGCCGAGGCCGGATTTGACCTCGCGCAGCGAATCGAAATCCATCAGCACCGTATCGCAGATCGATTTCGGCAGAACCGGCACCGAGGCGCCGCCCGGAATGATCGCCAAAAGATTGTTCCAGCCGCCGGTTACGCCGCCCGCGTGTTTCTCGATCAGCTCCTTCAGCGGTATCCCCATCTCTTCTTCGACCGTGCAGGGATTATTCACGTGGCCCGAGATGTTAAAGAGCTTGGTGCCGGTGTTGTTGGGCCGGCCGATACCGGCGAACCAGCTCGCGCCGCGGCGCAGGATTTCCGGCGCCACCGCGATGGACTCGACGTTGTTGACCGTGGACGGACAGCCGTACAGGCCGACGTTCGCCGGAAACGGCGGCTTCAGGCGCGGCTGGCCCTTCTTGCCCTCGAGGCTTTCGATCAACGCGGTTTCCTCGCCGCAGATGTAGGCGCCGGCGCCGCGAGGCACGATGAAATCGAAATCCCAACCGGAGCCGCAGGCGTTCTTGCCGATCAGCCCCGCGTCGTACGCCTCGCCGACCGCGCGCTCCAGCGCCTCGGTCTCGCGGAAGAATTCGCCGCGCACGTAACAATACGCCGCATGCGCGCCCATCGCGAAGCTCGCCACCAAGGCGCCCTCGATCAGCTTGTGCGGATCGTGGCGCA
>JAVJPD010000264.1:0-2247 GCA_040216475.1 Rhodospirillales bacterium | reverse complement strand
CTCGGCCTGAATTCCGTCGAGGAGATCGGCCCGCACATCTTCTGGAATCCGCCCGACTGGGTGCCGAAACCCGACGCCGCGCTGAAAGCGGCGGCGGAGTAACGCGCGATGGCACGCGCGTCGTCGGGCCCGACCCTTGGCGCCTACAACATCGAGGACCTGCGCCGAATGGCGAAGAAGAAGCTGCCGCGCGGCATCTTCGAATACGTCGATTTGGGCGCGGAGGACTACATCGCGCTGCGCAACAACCGCACCGCCTATACCGATCTCAAGTTCAAGAACCGCGTGCTGATCGACGTGTCGGCGCGCTCCACCGCGACGGAAATTTTCGGCCGTCGCATCGCCATGCCGTATGCGATCTCGCCGACCGCGTCCGCCGGCTTGATGCACGAAGGCGGCGAGGTCGGCCTCGCCCGCGCCGCCGCAAAGATGGGCATCCCGTGTACGGCCGCGACCAGCGCGCTCACGTCGATGGAGGAGATCTGGGAGAAGGCCGGCGGCAATCTCTGGTTCCAGCTTTACATGTGGGTCGATAAGGACCTGCGCCGGAAGTTCGTCGAGCGCGTCAAGGCCGTCGGCTTCGAGACGCTGCTCGTCACCGTCGACGGTTCCGTCGGGGCCAACCGCGAGCATAACGACCGCAACGGTTTCTCCATGCCGCTGCGTTATCGCCCGAAAATGATCGCGCAAGTCCTGGCGAAGCCGGGCTGGTGCCTCGGCGTCCTCATGCCGCAATATTTAAAGCGCGGCGCCTTTCGCAAGGTGAACTACCCGCCGGAAATCAACGGCAGGCTTACCGACCGCGCCGTCGAGCATGTGCTGACCAAGCCCGACAGCCAGTGTTGGGAGGACATCCAGCGCATTCGCGACGTGTGGCCCGGCAATCTTTTGGTGAAGGGCCTGCAAAGCGCCGAGGACGCGGTGCTGGCGAAGGAGCATGGCCTTGAGGGCGTGGTGCTGTCGAACCACGGCGGGCGCTATCTCGACGGCGCGCCGTCGCCGCTGCAGGTCGTTGCCGAGACGCGCGCCGCCGTCGGCAAGGATTTCAAGCTGATCATCGACAGCGGCCCGCGGCGCGGCTCCGATATCGTCAAGGCCATCGCGTGCGGCGCCGACATGGTGATGTCCGGCCGCCCGACGCTCTGGGGTTCGGCCGCCGCGGGCGAGAAGGGCGCATATCGCGCCATCGAGATATTCCAAGCCGAGATGGATCGGGTGATGGCGCAGCTCGGACTTAATTCCGTTGCCGAGATCGGATCGCACATCTTCTGGAACCCGCCCGACTGGGTGCCGAAACCCGATGCCGGGCGGCAAGCGGCGGCGAAGTAGGCGCGCTTAAAATGATCGTCGATTCCAGGGGCTTTCGTCTCTGGCCACTTCCAGCCGTTTGCTATATTGTCCATGAAAATAATATTAGAATCATAACGGGAAGGAACGGGAGGCATGCTTCGTTATGCGTTGAAACGCGCATTGATGGCCGTGTTGGTGGCCATCACCGTCTCCTTCGCGACGTTCTTTTTGCTTCATAACGCGACCGATCCGGCGGCGGCGATCGCCGGCGAAGACGCCGACCAAGAAACGATCGAACAAATCCGCGAGGAACACGGGTTCAACCGCCCCTTGATCGTGCAGTATGCCGATTGGGCGGGCGGCGTACTGCGGGGCGATTTCGGCAAAAGCTATTTCTGGAATCAGCCCGTTACGAAATTGATTGTCGATCACGCACCGGCGACGCTCAAGCTGGCGTTCTCGGCGCTCTTGGTGACGATCGTCATCGCCGTTCCCTTGGGAATTTTCGCGGCCCTCAATCCGAATACCGTCATCGATCGCGCGGCGATTTCCTTTGCGGTGTCGGCCCAAGCCGTGCCGAATTTCTGGCTCGGCCTCGTTTGCATCATCATCTTCGGCGTGATTTATCGATGGCTGCCCGTTTCCGGCGACGATACGTGGGTCCATTTCGTCATGCCGGCGGTCGTTCTCGGGTTGAGCTCCGTGCCGCCGGTGATGCGCTTGACGCGGACCGGCCTCTTGGATGTCATGTCGTCCGATTACATTCGAACGGCCAGGGCAAAAGGCTACATCAAATTCAGACTGTTGACCCGGCACGCCCTGCGCAACGCGATGCTACCCGTGGTCAGCGTGCTGGCGGTTCAATTGGGCGGCAAGCTGAACGGATCGATCATTACCGAATCGGTTTTCGCGATTAACGGCATCGGCCGGCTCTCCGTCGAATCGATCCTGGGGTCC
>JAVJPD010000263.1:0-8549 GCA_040216475.1 Rhodospirillales bacterium | reverse complement strand
CTCGCGGACATCCTGAACGGATGGCTGGACCCGCGTATTCGGTTCGGATAAGAGGCCATGCAGATCGCAACCGCCGTCGACGGCAAAAAAGCCGAGGGCTACCTCGAATTGAGTCCGAGCGAAGCCCTGTGGATACGGATGAAAAACCACCGGGGCCTGATCACGGGCTTTACGATCATCGTCGTCATGGTCGTTTTGGCGATCCTCGCGCCGCTTCTCGCGCCGCACGATCCTTACCTTCAGGACCTCGCGAAACGGTTGATGCCGCCGGTTTGGGACGACCGCGGAAGTTGGGCTTATCCTTTGGGCACGGACCACCTCGGGCGCGATTATCTGAGCCGGCTGCTTTACGGCGCGCGGATTTCCCTGATCATCGGCATGGGCGCGGCCTCGATCGGCTGCATAATCGGCGTCAGCCTGGGCATCTGCGCGGGCTACTTCGGCGGCCGTATCGATCTCGCCGTGAATTACATCCTGACGTGCCAGTTGGCGCTGCCGGGGCTGCTGCTCACGATGTCCCTGGTTTTTCTGATCGGCCCCTCGGTCACGGTCGTGATCTGCGTCATCGGTTTCTTGCATTGGACGTATTTTCTCATCGTCACCCGCGCGGCGACGATGCAGATACGCCATCTCGATTACATCACCGCGGCGCGCGCCTTGGGAACGCCGCGCCGGAAAATCATTCTTTATGAAATCCTGCCGAACGTGCTGAACCAGATCATCGTCGTCTTTACCCTGGAAGTGGGAATCGCCATCATCGCCGAGGCCTCGCTGTCGTTTCTGGGGGTCGGCGTGCCGGCGCCCAATCCGTCCTGGGGCCTGATGATCTCCGAGGGGAAGTCCTCCATGTTCTTTCGGCCGTGGCTGGTGGTGATGCCCGGCATCGCCTTGTTCCTCGTCGTCGTGGGCATCAATCTCATGGGCGACGGTATGCGCGACGTCACGGCGCCCGAGCATCGGAATTGATCGTGACGGGCTCCGAACGAACCGTGCTGGAGGTCGAGAATCTCAACGTCGATATCGCCTCGGCATCGGGGACGATCCATCCCATCCGCCATATCGGCTTTCGCGTCGAAAAGGGCAAAACCCTCGGCCTCGTCGGCGAATCGGGGTGCGGCAAATCCCTGACGGCGCTTTCGATCATGGGTTTGCTGCCGCAACAAGCGACTCGGACGGCGGACAAGCTGCGGCTCGGCGATGACGATCTGCTCGCGATGTCGTCCGCCGATCTGGCGCAACGCATCCGGGGAAACCGGATCGCCATGATTTTCCAGGAACCGATGACGTCGCTTAATCCCGTGTATACGATCGGCCGGCAGCTGACCGAGATCATGACCCTGCATCGGAACGTCACGCAGAAAGAAGCGGCGGCGCGGGCGGTCGATCTATTGGATATGGTCGGCATCACGGCGGCGGCCAGCAGGCTCAATCAATATCCGCATCAGTTCTCCGGCGGGCAGCGCCAGCGAATCATGATCGCGATGGCGTTGATGAACGAGCCCGAGCTGCTCATCGCCGACGAGCCGACGACGGCGCTCGACGTGACAATTCAAGCGCAGATTCTGCATCTGCTCGCGGATTTGCAGAGCAAGCTCGGCATGGCGATGATCTTGATCACCCATGACATGGGTGTCATTTCGCGGATCAGCGACGATGTCGCGGTGATGTATGCGGGCGAGATCATTGAAGCGGCCCGCACGGACCGGCTTTTCGCGGCGCCGCGCCATCCCTATACGCGGGGGCTGATGGCGTGCATTCCCGAGGCGGGCGGCGTGCGGCCCGGAACCCACCTCGGTTCGATCCCGGGCATGGTGCCGACGCTGATCGGCAATATCGAGGGGTGCGCGTTCGCAAACCGGTGCACGGAAGCGGCCGATGTTTGTCTGAAATCGCCGATCCCCGTTCAGCGGCTTGCCGACGGGCAGTCGTACCGCTGCACCATCGACGACGTGCAATGGCAGGCGCGGTTCGGCGGGCATGATGCCGAAAAGGATGCCGGTATGCCGCCGGACGCCGAAACGCCGCCGAACGCGGGAACGTCGCTGTGCGCCCTGGAGGATGTTTACTGCCGGTTCCCCGTGCGCCGGGGCATGTTTCTCAAGAAGAACTGGCTCAGCGCGATCAACGGCGTCACGCTGGATTTGCGGGAAGGCGAAATCCTGGCGATCGTCGGCGAATCCGGGTGCGGCAAAACGACCCTCGCGAAAATATTGCTGGGCCTGCAATCCCCGGATTCGGGGAAGGCCCTTTTCAAGGGCACGCCGCTGTCCGGCATCGAGCCGCTCGCCATCGCCAAGCACATTCAGCCGATCTTCCAGGACCCGTATTCGTCGATCAATCCCCGCAAGACGATCGGCCAAACGATCCGCCGTCCGCTCGATGTCCACGATATCGGCACTGAGGAGGAACGCCGGCGGATCGCGGAAAGAACGATGGAATCGGTCGGGTTGCCGAAAACGCTGTATCACCGGTATCCCAATCAAATTTCGGGCGGGCAGCGTCAGCGTGTCGCCGTCGCCCGGGCCATCATCATGAATCCGGACGTCGTGATTTGCGACGAACCGACCTCGGCGCTCGACGTATCGATTCAATCGCAGATTTTGAACCTGCTGTTGGATTTAAGAAAGGAATTCGGGCTGACCTACATCCTCATCACGCACGATTTGAGCGTCGTTCGGCACATGGCGACGCGCGTGGCGGTGATGTATCTCGGCAGGATCGTCGAATTGGGCGACGCGGAACAAATCTTCGCGGCGCCGCGCCATCCCTACACGAGGGCGTTGCTGAATTCGACGATGTCCGTCGAGCCCAGCGGCGGCATTCCCGATAACGCCCTCGGCCATAACTATCCGAATGCGATCGATATTCCGTCCGGTTGCTTTTTTCACCCGCGTTGCCCGGAGGCGATGGCAATATGCGCTTCCGACCGTCCGGTGGCCGGGCGCTCGGCGGGCAGCAGGGTCGAGTGTCATTTATACGATCAGGCGAAGAATCCCGCCGCCATCATGCCGGGCTGAAATCGGCGGCGGTTGGCCGGCGCAATCGGCAGGCGGCGTGAAAGGATTAGAATTTTTGAATATGGGAAATAAAGGCGCCATCGTTCGTGGCGGCTTGATGCGCGGTGAAGGGTTCGTATAGGCTGAATGAGAATATTTTATCAAACGACAAAACAACCGTGATTATAGGGAGATTAAGACCATGGGAATTTCCGGAAAGTTGACCTGGGCCGCCGCGATCGTGATCGCCGGGGTTCTCGGCGCGACGCCGAGTTGGGCCGGCAAAAAGGACGACACGCTTAACGTTATCGTCGCCCGCGACGTGCTGACCCTGGACAATATGTACGCGACCCGGCGCGAGAATCACATTCTCACGCGAAATTACGACGACATGTTGTTTTATCTCCATCCGCAAACCGGAGAGGTCATCCCCCTGCTCGTCGAAAGCTACAAGGTCGAGGGCAGCACGGCCGATTTGGTGTTGAAAAAAGGCATTAAATTTCACGACGGCAGCGAGTTGACGGCCGAGGATGTCGCTTACTCGATCAATTTCCAATCATCCAAGAAAAGTAAGGCCTACCGGCAGAAATATCTCGGCCGTTGGATCAAAAAGGCGGTCGTCACGGGGCCGTATTCGGTGCGGATCAACATGAAACACGCTTATCCGCTCGTAGCCTACGACCTCGCGGCATACAGCCGCATTCGCAAAAAGGGAACCTACGACGATCCCAGCAAGGAAGACGGCATCAATCGGGATGCGGCGCGCTCGAAGTTGATCGGATTGGGGCCGTACAAGATCAAGGAATACGTTCCGATGAAACGAATCGTGTTGGAACGTTTCGAGGATTATCGGAAAGACAGCCCCAAGGGGTTTCCCTCGATCAAGCGGATCACGCTGCGCACGGTGCCCGATTACGGGGTGCAGGCCGCCGAAATCATGGCCGGCAATGCCGACATGGCTTTCTACATTCCGCATGATATCGCCGCCGACGTGCAAAAGAGCGGGCGTGCGAAACATGTGCTGGGATATTCGATGCGGATCGGGTTCATCGTTCTCGATGCCGCCGGCGCGACGGGCAAGGATGCGCCGACCACCAAGCTCAAGGTTCGGCAGGCCCTGAACCATGCGTTCGATCGGGAGTCGCTCGTCAAGACCCTGATCAAGGGCACCGGTGAAGTGATCCATTCCGCCTGCAACCCGGTGCAATTCGGTTGTGCGGTGAACGTCAAGAAATACGAATACGATCCGGAAAAAGCGAAGAAGCTGCTGGCCGAGGCCGGCTATCCGAACGGTTTTTCGACGACTCTGTGGGCCTATCGCGAAAAATACGTCGCGGAGGCCCTCGTCGGCATGCTGAAGAAAGTCGGCATCAAGGCTAAATTACGCTACCTCAAAGGCTCGCAATTGAGAAAGGCGGAAAAAAACAACGAGGTGATGATGACGTTCCGCACCCACGGATCGACCAGCGTCCCCCATGTAGGCAAGCTCGTGCCGTTGTTTTTCGGCGGCGGAGATTCGAGAAACGACCGCTACATAAGTCATGACAAGGAAGTCGTTAATCTTGTTCGGAAGGCGACGTCGACTCACGACGAGAACGCACAGAAGGAATTCTTCGAAAAAGCGCTTCAGAGAGTCGCGGAACAGGCATATTGGGTTCCTTTGTACAAATTCTCTCTGAATTATCTGCTTTCCAATGACTTGGAATTCGACCCGCCGAAGGACGGCATGCCGCGGCTGTTCCTGGCCAAATGGAAATAAAATAAAAAACGATTTTATTTTCCTGCCGACGAGAGAAGCGCCGCGATTATCTCGCGGCGCTTTTTTGTCATGTCGTCGGGTGATCGAGCCCGGCCATGCACAGCCGTTGGCTGAACAGCATCTCGCGCGCCAGCCGTTCCCGGAATTGTTCGGAGACGGCCTTGTCGGCGCCGGCCGTCAGGACGGTTGCGGCGGCCTTTCTGGCGGTCTCGAAAATCGTCGGACCGGAGCGTTCCCCCATCTCTCGGCCTCATTCGCTACGGGCGGTTCCGCCCCCAAGCTTCAAGGATATTAAGACGTAATCCAATATCGTTGTCGGCGCAAAATGGGGCGAAACGATGGCGGTATCGGGGGCGGTATCGGGGGCGCGCCCGGCGGGATTCGGGACGGCGGCGCCGGGATCGGCGATAAACGGCAACCGGTCGCGGTTAAAACATCCGTTCGCTGCCGCGCCATACCTCGCGAACGGCGGTCACGTCGGCCTTCCTTTTGACGCGAACCAGATCGGCCCGCCGGCCCGGCTCGATCACGCCCCGGTCCGTCAGCCCGGCGGCATGCGCGGGATTGGCCGTCACCATGGCGACGGTCTGCGGCAAGGGGATGGCGCCGTCCTCGCCGCTGAGCTTGAATGCCGCGTCGAGCATGCTTGAGGGGACGTAATCCGACGAAATGATGTTCAACAGTCCTTGTTGCGCGAGCGTACCGGCGGCGATGTTGCCGGAATGCGATCCGCCGCGCACGATGTTGGGCGCGCCGGCCAGCACGTTCATGCCGTTTCGGCGGGCCGCTTTCGCGGCCTCTTCCGTGGTCGGGAACTCGGCGATGACGACGCCGTCTTCTACGGCTTCATCGATGTGTTCGGCGGTGGCATCGTCGTGGCTGGCGAGCGAAAGTTTCCGTTCTCGGCACAGGCTTGCGATATAGCGGCGGTGTTTGTCGCTGTAACGCCGGCTGTTCTCGACTTGCGTCCGCCAAGTGCTTTCGAGTTCTTCGTTGCTCAATTGATACTTTCGGCCGAAGTAGGCCCGGTATTGATTGAGGTCGGCGAATTGCCGCTGGCCCGGCGCGTGGTCCATGACGGAAATCAAACGGAGCAGCGGATGGGCTTGGTACGGTTCGAGGTGTTCGAGCACGGCCGGGCAACTGACCTCGCAGCGCAGGTGAAACACGTGCTCCGATCGCGTCAGGCCGTGCTCTTGCGCTTCCGCGATGGC
Source organism: Rhodospirillales bacterium (assembly GCA_040216475.1). Taxonomy (GTDB): domain Bacteria; phylum Pseudomonadota; class Alphaproteobacteria; order Rhodospirillales; family CALINB01; genus CALINB01. Next base: position 2,580 of record JAVJPD010000263.1, on the reverse strand, counting down.
TTCGGACATGGCCCTCAAGGTGTCGTCATGATGATCGGACCGCATGATGTCACCGGCGCGAAGGGCATCGAACACGGTGGTGATACCGGCGGCGATGATTTGCGCGTCATGCGCGATCACGGCCGAGAGGGCGGGCCACTTGACTCCGGGACGCGGCGCGAAATTCTTCTCCAGATTGTCGGTGTGCAGCTCGACGAGGCCGGGGATCAGATAATCGCCGTCCAAATCGGCGGCGCACGGCAGGCGTGTGCGGCCGCGGTCGAGCGAGAGGATGACGCCGCGGCTGACCTCGACGGTGCCGAGAAAGACCTCGTCGCGCGTGACGACCTTGGCGTTCGTCAAAAGTAGATCCTCGGTCATGCGGCGATACGGCCTCCCTCCAGGTGAACTTCGCGGCTCGCGACGGCCTCGCGCACGGCGGCGTCGTGAAAAATGCCGACGACGGCGACGCGGCGCGCCTTCGCTTCTTTGATCAGGTCGATGACGGTGTCGCGGTTGGCTTCGTCGAGCGAGGCCGTCGGCTCGTCGAGCAGCAAAACGGGAAAATCGAGGATAAAACTGCGGGCGATATTGACCCGTTGCTGTTCGCCGCCGGAAAACGTGTTCGGCGGCAGGTTCCATAGGCGGTTGGGAATGCGCAGCCGGGCCAGCATATCCTCGGCACGGGCGGCGGCGCCGTCGTCGCGGCCGCGCGCGCGCAACGGTTCGGCGACGACGTCGCGCGCCGAGACGCGGGGGATCACGCGCAGGAATTGGCTGACGTAGCCGATGGTGTCGCGGCGGACATCGAGAATCCGGTGCGGCGCCGCGTGCGCGATATCGACGGTCTCCTCGCCGTGACGGATCTGGATATGGCCCGAGTCGACCCGGTAATTCGCATAGAGCGCGCGCAACAACGTGCTCTTGCCCGCGCCCGACGGCCCGCGCAGCACCACGCACTCGCCGGCCCGGACGGAAAAATCGACGTCCTTGAGCACAGGCAGCTTCACGCCGCCCTGGTTATGCAGGATGAAGGTCTTGCTGACGGACGTTGCGGAAATCATCGGCTGGGTCATGAGCGATCGTAACCTTTTAAGGTTGCAGAACGGAGGCAACCAGGAGTTGCGTGTAGGGATGGTGCGGATCGTCGAGCACCTGATCGGTCAGCCCTTCCTCGACCACGTGACCCTTGCGCATCACCATCAGCCGGTGCGCGAGCAGGCGGATCACGGCGAGATCGTGGGTGACGACGATGGCCGAAAGCCCGAGATCGGCCACCAGATGACGCAGCAGGTCCAGCAGGCGGGCCTGCACGGAAACGTCGAGGCCGCCGGTCGGCTCGTCCATGAACACCAGCCTCGGTTGGGTGATCAGATTGCGCGCGAGTTGAACGCGCTGCTGCATGCCGCCCGAGAACGTGATCGGCGCATCGTCCATGCGCCCGGCGTCGAGCTCGACCTTATGCAGCCATTCGGCGGCTTCCCGGCGGATATGGCCGTAATGGCGTTGGCCCAGGGCCATCAGGCGTTCGCCGACGTTGGCGCCGGCGCTGACCGTCATGCGCAGGCCGTCGCGCGGGTTTTGCCGCACAATGCCCCATTCGGTGCGCTTCAGCAGCCGGCGTTCGGGTTCCGACATCTGATGAATGTCGCGCAGGCCTTGATCGCGTGTGTCGTAGGCGACGGTGCCCGCCGTCGGTTCGAGTTGCGCCGACAGGCAGTTCAGCAGGGTCGTTTTGCCGGAACCGGATTCTCCGACGATGCCGAGGACTTCGCCGGGCCAGAGTTCGAAGCTCACGTCCTGGCAGCCGACCAGGGCGCCGTAGCGTTTTTCCAGGTTCTGCACGCGCAGGATAGGCTGGCCGGATAGCGTCATTCCGCCGCCCTCGTCTTGATGTCGGCCGTGTCCTGTCCGTGATGTCCGGCATCGCGCCGGGCCCGGCAATAATCGCTGTCGGAACAGACGAACATATGCCCGCCCCGGTCGTCCGTGACGATTTCGTCGAGGAAGGCATTGGTCGCGCCGCAGAGCGCGCAGCTCGCATCCCATTTTTGAATTTCGAACGGATAGTCCTCGAAATCGAGGCTTTTGACCCGCGTGTAGGGCGGGATCGCGTAGATGCGCTTTTCCCGCCCGGCGCCGAACAATTGCAGTGCGGGCATCATGTTCATCTTCGGATTGTCGAATTTCGGAATCGGCGAGGGTGCCATCACGTAGCGTTCGGCCACCAGGACCGGATAGTCGTAAGACGTCGCGATATGGCCGATCTTGGTGATGTCCTCGTACAGTTTGACGTGCATCACGCCGTATTCCTCGAGCGCGTGCATCTTGCGGGTTTCGGTTTCGCGCGGCTCCAGCCAACGCAGGGGCTCGGGGATCGGCACTTGATAAACGAGGATCTGATCGCCGCGCAGGGGCTTTTCGGGAATGCGGTGCCGGGTTTGGATGATGCTCGCCTCTTCGGTTTTTTCCGTCGTCGCGACCCCGGTCATTCTGGCGAAAAACTTTCGGATGCTGACCGCGTTGGTGGTGTCGTCGGAGCCCTGATCGATCACCTTAAGCGTATCGGCGGGGCCGATGATGGCGGCGGTGACTTGAATG